>VXNE01000193.1 GCA_009840715.1 Gammaproteobacteria bacterium | reverse complement strand
GGCCAGGGCCGCGCCCCTCCGGACCATCTGCACGACCCCACATCGTGGCTCGCCTTGGTGGCTTCACAACGGCAGCGGACCCTGACCCCTCCGCTGCCACGGTGGGTCCGCTCGGCCGCCTGAGCCACCCCGGGCTGCCAATAGGTCGCGCATGGCACAACGGCGCCCTGCGAGTCCAGCGCGCAAGTCTGTCCTGTGCGTTCTCTTCGCGCTCTGCCCGAACACTGTGTCAAGGCCCGCGATGATCGGCCAGACACTTGGGGGCTCGTGCGCGTCTGGCCTTGCGCCTCCCTTCGCCCCCCGTGGGGTCCCCTCGCCTCCCGAGAATGGGTGTCCCTTCGCTCTCTCCTCCTGGCAAAAGTGGGTGTCCCTTCCCTCGTACCCCTTCGCTCTCTCCTCTCGGCAAAAGTGGGTGTCCCTTCCCTCGTAGAGAATGGGTGTCCCTTCCCTCGTAGAGAATGGGTGTCCCTTCCCTCGTAGAGGACCTTTGTCTCAGGGATCATCTCAAGTGATACTCGAAGGTCAACTCCCCGGAACGAGTCATCGTGCAAATACTCAGGACCCCCGATTCACGCTTCGCGAACCTGGCGGGCTACCCGTTCGAACCCCACTACACGACCGTTCGGACGGACGATGGCAGCGACCTGCGCGTGCACCACGTCGACGAGGGCCCGGCGGACGGCCCACTCGTGCTGTGCATGCATGGCCAACCCGTCTGGAGCTATCTCTACCGGAAGATGATCCCGCTGCTTGTCGGGGAAGGGATGCGGGTGATCGCGCCCGACCTGCCGGGCTACGGCAGGTCCGACAAGCCGGCTGCGCTGGAGGACTACAGCTACCAGCGTCAGGTCGACTGGATGGGCCGCTGGCTGCAGCGGAACGATTTCTCCGGGATCACGTTCTTCGGCCAGGACTGGGGCGGGCTCATCGGGCTGCGCATTGTGGTCGATCACCCGGACCGGTTCGATCGCGTCGTGATCTCGAACACCGGCCTGCCCTACAACCCGGACCTGCCCGACGAGGTGGTCAAGGAAGTCGAGCGCTTCCGCGCCGAGACTCCCACGCCCACTCTGGCCCAGATGCAGAGGGCGTTGAGCCAGATGCCCGGGAATCCGGCGACGAAGTTTGCCTACTGGCAGAAGTTCTGCTGGGAGACCGAAGACATGCCCATCGGCTTCATGATGTCGATGACGATGGAGAAGCGGTCCAATCTCTCGCGGGCGACGCGGTTCCTGCTACATAACCTGGGCATGGGATCGCCGTTTCCGTCGGACCTGGCGAGGGCCTACGATGCGCCGTTTCCGGACCCAAGCTACAAGATGGGCCCGCGCGCCATGCCGAGCCAGGTGCCCACGCTCCCGACCGACCCGTCGCTGCAAGCCCAGCGCGAGGCCTGGGAGTTCTTCTCCCGTTTCGACAAGCCCTTCCTCTGCGCCTTCGCGGACGACGACCCGGTCACCCGGGGCGGCGACGCGCCCTTCCGGGACAGGGTGCCGGGGGCCCAGGGACTTCCCCACACGACCATCAAGGGCGGCGGGCATTTCGTGCAGGAGAATTGCCCGGACCAGGTAACGGCGGCCATCGTCGACCTCATCCGCAGCACCTGACCACCGGGGACAGGCCGGAATCGCGCGATGCTCAAGAAGGTCGTTCTGTGGTCCCTGGCTGCCCTCATCGGGGCCGTTCTGGTTGCGTTCTGGGGGTTCTTCTTCTCGCCGAGGCCTCCGCTCACGACGGATCCGGCGACCCTCGCCGGCGACGGCAGCGCGATCGATTATTGCGAGCTACCCGAGCTCGATGGCGGCGGCAGGCTGGCCACGGACATACCCAAGGGCAATACGCCGGGTTGCAGCTACGCCCACTTCCCGTTGCCGATCCTTGCGGAGTGCACGGAACCGCTGGCGCCGGGCGCCGACGACATCCGGGGTCTGTGGCTGGGTGTGGAAGGCCGCGTGGGGCACGTGGAACGCATCGAACAGTGTGGCCGCCGGGTAGTGGTCACCAGCAGCGGCATCATTCACGACTACGGCCCGAACAGCACCCTGGGCGAGAACACCAACGACACCGAAGGCTCGGTGGCCTTTCGGATCGGGGGCAGGCCGTATTGCCCTCGCACGTCGGCCAGCATGATCTGGAACGAGGGGGTCCTCGACTTCCACGTGTTCGGCTGGGGCCCCGTGGTGGTGCGGCGCTACCGGGACGGCGAACAGCTCGTATGGGAGTACGTCGACGGCAGCGTCACGCGGATGGACCGAATCTGCACACTGCCGGCGGAGCACAAGGTTCCGCGACCGAGGTGAACCAGGCCCCTGCATCAGGCGATCGTCGAAGGCAGCCAGACCCTGGTAGTACGTCCGAAACTGGCGCCCCTGGGCCCTGACCGCCATGTACGGCGGCGTTCCCACGGGCACTTCGCCCCGGCTCATGGCTCGGGTCACCGCCAACATGACGTCGTAAGGCCCGTCCATGGCGGGGAAGCCGCCGCAGACGAGGGCAAGGAGACGATCGGTACGCAACGCCAGTTGCAGACCGGTAACGCAGCCCCAGGAATAGCCCGCGTAGGCAAACCGGTCGATGCCGGCCGCGTCGGCGACGGCCAGGTAGTCGCGCGCGACCGCGGCGGGCGTGAGCGTGTACGTCTTCGGCTCACCCGGGTAGTCGATCAGGATCACGCGGTAGGCGTCGACGAAGCGATCGACCACACTTGTTTTTCTGGGCCTCCATCGCCGCGACAAGCGCGTCGCTGAGCGCCAGGCCGCTCGTGACGGGATCGGGAGGTCTGGGAGCGGTGGGTGGACCCAGGGACAGCACCCATCTTCATGCCTCCACTGACGCACACCCGGCTTCCAGCCTCAGCCCCGTCGATGCCTGTGCGCCCCGCACCGGCGGAGTATGCTCCGAGTCTGGCAAGCGAAGGAGCAAACATGGAGATCGGCGACTGGCCCGCCACCGAGGGGCTCAACGAAGTCATGCGCCAGGCGCGCGAACTGGACCTCGAGCGGAACCTCCTGGAACTCGAAGCGTTCGGACTCACCGTCGTCGAGCCGTACCGCGCCGCGCCGCCCGCGTTCTTCGAACGCATGCGCGACGCCGTGTTCCGCATCATCGCCGAAGAAAGCGCGGACGCGGTCGACATCAACCTGCAGAGACCCGACACCCGCCCCGCCGGCGGGCGGCAGCTCTTCCATCTCGCGGCCAAGGACCGGGTCTTCGTCGAGGCGCTGATGCGCCCGTACTCGTCGCTCTTCGGCCGTTACATGCTCGGGACCACGCGCCGCCTGTACTCCACCGTCGCGTTCTACAAGAAGGACGAGGTCGGCACGACGCTCCTGCACAACGACTCGACGGGCATGCCCGGGCCCCTGCCCGCCTACGGCAACGTCTGCAACATCTCCTGGGTGCTGACCGACTACACCCGGGAGACCGGCACGTTCTACATGGTCCCCGGCAGCCATCGGTTCTGCCGGCATCCGGCCGCGGTCGATCAGCCGCGGATGATGGGCGGCCCGGCGCCGGACGACTTCGGCATCCCGGTGGAGGCGCCGGCCGGATCGCTCATCGTGTTCCACGGCAACATGTGGCACGGCACGTTTCCGAAGACGACCGCAGGCGAGCGCGCGCACGTCGCCCTCGCCTTCTGCCGGAACTACGTCAACCCGGCCGAGGACTACTCCGACCTTCCGGAAGAACTCGTGGAGGAGTTCGGCAGCGAGCTGGCCTGGCTCGTCGGCCGGGAAGCCTGGCAGGGCTACCGCTCCGAGGGGCCCGAGCTCCCCCGCATGGCGAGAGTCCGGGGCGCTGCGACGAACCAGTACTACTGAGCGCGGGTCCGTGCCGGCCTGACGCCGGGACAGGACGCGGAGCGGCTCACTCCGCCTGCGCGAGGCCGAGCGCGCCGAGCTGGGTGGACGGGTTGGCGTGGGCCGTCCCCAGGAAGTTGAACCCCCGGCGGATACCGTCCGCTTCGTGGGCGGCGCAGTTCACGACGCCGCCATGCGCGGCCCTGGCGAGCTCCTCCTCCGGCACCACGTCGAGCCCCAGGGCCTGCGCCTCCAACAGCACCTCGCGCCGGAAGTGCCCCGGCCCGCCGACCGGCTCGTGCACGGGTTTGAGCGGATTCCACTCGTCATGGAACTTCGGTTTCCCGATGCTCTCCACGCCACTCAGACCGTAGAGGCTCCGGTCG
>VXNE01000172.1 GCA_009840715.1 Gammaproteobacteria bacterium | reverse complement strand
CCTTCCCGTACAGCGCGAGTTCGATGGCTTCCCATTCGACGCCATCACCGATCTCGTCGTCGTACATGAAGTCGCGTGGGCGCTCGTCGCGCTGTATCCGCGCCTTCGGACCGGCGGGCAGGTCCGTCCAGCTCCCGTAGCGGTCCTCGAGTTCGGCCAGTTCGGCGTCGGTCAGCTTCACGAGTCGGCACGGCACGCCCTTCAGGTGGGGCACGCCCTGCTCCACGTCCATGAGCCCCATGTCCTCGTCGTCGGCGAGCTGGGCGTCCGAGAACGCCCACATCCCCGAGAGCCGCTCGAGCCCCTGCCCCGCCTCGGGCTTCCACCAGCCGTGCGGGACGCGCACCAGCCCCTTCGGCATCTGGTCGCGGACGTCCGCACGCATGGCGACCCGCGCCTTCGGCGTCTCGACCCAGAGCCAGTCCCCGTGCACAAGGCCGTACGCGACGGCATCGTCCGGATGCAGGTACGCCGTCGGCTCCGGCGCGCGCCGGCGCAGTTCGGGGACGTGCCGCTGGCCGGTCTGGAAGTACTGGTCGTCGCGCACGCCTACGAACAGCGCCAGCGGCCATTCGGCGTCCGGTTGCGACGCCTCGCGGTAGTAGGGCAGCGGATCGAAGCCGAGGTCCTCGAGCACGGACGAGTACAGTTCGACCTTGCCCGACGGCGTCGCGAAACCCGTTTCGACGTACTTCTTCTCGCCGGACGGGGTCATGGGGACGGTCCCGTCGGCGACAACGTCTTCCCAGGTCTTGCCCGAAGGGGCCAGGCGATGGTCGAACAGGTCGGTGAGCGACTCCCAGGGGAAGTGCTCGCCGAGGCCCATCCGATGGGCCAGTTCGCGCCAGATGTAGAAGACGCTTCGGCACTCGCCCGGCGGCTCGGCGGCCTGTTCGCTCACGCCCACCATCATGCTCGGACGCTCGAGCCAGGCGTCCCCCGGCAGCACGTAGTCGGCGATCTGCGCCGTGGGCGTCATCATGTGCTCGTGCACCACGAAGAGGTCCTGGTTCATCAGGCCCTTGTAGATCTGGCGCGTGTTGGCGAACGCCATCAGCGTGTTGTTCCCGAGCGAGAAGAACGCCTTGACCGGGTACGGCTTGCCCTCCGCCATCGCCCGGAACGTGGAGGTGGGGTTGGCCATGTAGCAGCCACCGACCAGGTTCGCCCACTCGCGTCCCCAAGTCCTGCGTGTCGGCTCGCGCAGCGCTTCCATGCCGCGGTAGGTGAAGACCGGGAACTCGTCCGCGCCGAGCTGCTTCGCCCGCTGCTCCGGCGCCAGGCGCTCGTGCAGCTCGAGGTCCGTGTCGGAGACGATGCCCGGATTGAACGGCATGAAACGCTCGCCGCCCTTGACGTCCAGGTTGCCGGTCAGCGCCCGCAGCGCGCAGTGGAGCCGGATGGCCGACGTGCTCGAGGTCTGCTGGTCCGTGATGGGCGACCACGGGATGGAGGCCGGGGCGTTGGTCGCGTACGTGCGCGCGGCCTTGGCGATGAGTTCCGCGTCGACGCCGGTGATCGCCGCCACGCGCTCGAGGGGATACTCCCGCACGCGCTCGACGAAGGCATCGAAGCCGGTCGTGAAACGCTCGACGAAGTCGGGGTCGTATAGCCCCTCGTCCAGGATCACGTTGAGCCAGCCGAAGCACATCGCGGCGTCCGTGCCGGCCTTGAGCGGCAGCCAGAGGTCGGCGACTTCCGCGTTCTCGCTCTCGCGGGGGTCCAGCACGATCAGCTTCGCGCCGTTCGCCTGCGCCACGCGGATCGCCTTGAATTCCGCCGTCCAGCTATGGCGGCGCGGGTTGTGACCGAACAGCACGATGCACTTCGAGTGCAGCACGTCCCCGCGCGGATACCAGCCATAGACCATGCGGTTCACGGCGGCGGTGTTGCCCATGCAGTAGGCGACGCCGCTGATCCAGTTCGGGCTGCCGAGCAGGTTCATGAAGCGCCGGGACATGCCGCTGTCCACCGTGGTGTTCCAGTTGCTGGTCGCCACCGCGAACGCTTCCGGGCCGTGGCGGTCGATCGTGGCGGAGAGCTTCGACGCGATGTCGTCGAGGGCCTCTTCCCAGCTCACCTGGCGCCACTGGCCGGCCCCCCGTTCGCCTACGCGCTGCAGCGGGACCATCAGCCGGTCCGGGTGCGCGAAGGACTTCGGCGCGTAGGCGCCTTTCATGCAGATCACGTCCTTCAGGAACGGATCCTTGCGCGCGGCCACCTTGACGACCTGCCCGTCGACGACCTTCGCGCTCACCGGGCAGAAGCCGTCGCAACTCGAACACACCACGTTCTTCTCGATGGCGCCTGCTGTCATGTTCTGCTCCCTGCCACTTGCATGACCGCGAAACCGTGTCTCACAATCCCGCGATGTTCCGATTCGTCACACCCGACCGCTACTTCGTCTGGACCGGCGTGGTGCTCGCCTTCGTGTTCGCGATCGGCATCGCCTACGGACTCGGCATCAAGTCCGCGCGTACGCAATGCGTCACCGAGGGCAAGTTCTACCACAACGACCAAATCTATAGCTGCGAAAGGCTGCGTTGACGCTTGCGGTCCGTACCTCGGACACCTCGTCGCCGAACGTACCAGACGCCTCACATGAGCCGCTCACGGCGCCTCCGACCGGGCAGCCCGGGACGATATGGGGCCACTCTTACCGTGCGCCCGTGACCGGGTCGGCTCGCGCAGTTGCGTGAAAGGCGGCACGCGCTTTCGCGATGGGCGACGCCTAGCCAGCCACCAGAGGCTAGCGCGACCTACAACGCGCACCGTCATCGCGATTGATCCAACGCTTGGCGAAGCATTGGTATCGCAAGTGGCACGGTCGCCTCGTCCCAGACCTCCACTATCAGGTTGCTGTCCGTATGTACCCGATTGGGCACGAACTTCCACGTCGATGCATCGTGAACATTCAGCCCGTCGGGGATTTCCACCTCACCGATCTCAAGCGGGAGTATCGCCCTGACTGAGTGGCGCATTGGCATCAACTCCGCGAAGAAGTCCGGCCCGTAACACGCAACCGACCTGTGCTCGATGACTTCAATGACGTCCGCGAGGCCTCGGATCTTCGACCGAATCCCATCCAGTATCTCCCGCACGGACTCGGTCATCTCCAGCTCGCTGGAGTTACGTTCTTCGGAGCGCTCCCTGAGTTCCCTGATGTCGGCCGCCTGGATACTCTTCGCATCCGCGTCATGGTGCGGCCAGATTCTGAGCGCGCGAGCCGCCAAGCGCTCCCCGCGATCCCGAATCTCGACCCCTGTCCACTGCGCCGCGTCCCTGACGTCTTCGTTCAGGCGGACCGCGCTCTGCCGGAACCCACCCTCCACGGCCTGCTTCTTCTCGAACGGCAGGTTCGAGTACGTGCTGTTGTACGCTGTCAGCGTCAGGTTCCCCAAGCGGTGCAGCCACACCCCGTGGTCTTCCGCCCACATGTCGCCCAGCATCGCCTGCCACTGCGGAACATCGGCGATCTCTTGAGGCAGGATGTGCTCGATCGAGAAATCTTGGACGGGGCTCGGCTCCTGATAGCCCGAGTTTTCCAGCCGATCGAGTACGTGCTTGCACACCCGCAGACCATACAGGTCATGCTCCTGCAATCCACGTCTGAACTCCTCGTCACTCGGAAAGCGGTTGTTCCCCCGCAGCCGGGCCAAAGAAACCTGCAACGATTCGAAGGGCGCCTCTGGACGGAGGCCGTGCGCGATCCTGGCGAAGACCGACCAGTAGTTTCGCGTCTGTAGACCCAGCACGGCGCGTCGCAGCAGGTAGCTCTCGATTAACACGACGGCACGGACGAACTCGTCCTGGGTCAGCACTTCCTTTTCGTGGAAGTCGTACAACCGCATGATAAGGAGACCCTGCGTCGTGTTCAGCGACCGCATGCTGCTCATCGCCTCCGCTAGCCAAGGGCGCTGCATCGGCGCAATCCCGAGAAACGACGCGTAGGTGCGGGCTACACGAGCCATGTCCGCGAGCAGGTCCTCGAGCGGCGTCTCCGCCTCGGGGTTCCAGAAAGACTTGAACTCGTCGTAGATGCGATCCAGGCGGATCTGTTGCGTCAGGCGCTGCTTCAACGCCATATAGTCACGCAGGAAGCCATCGAACGCACTCCCCGACGTCCGGAACAGCACCTCGATCTTGCTCCAGTAGTCAACATACAGTCGCGTTTGCTCTGCTTCGTCGAGAC
>VXNE01000262.1 GCA_009840715.1 Gammaproteobacteria bacterium | reverse complement strand
GCAGTCCGATCTGGAAGTCGGACAAACCGAGGTCGGCCTTGATCGGGTCGATCAGGAGCCCAAGTATGCTGCGGTCCACGAAGGACACGACGTACGCAACCGTCAGCAGTGAAACCATGTACCAGGCGCGGCGGGCGTTGGGATAGGCCGCGGGGCGTGCCTCGGGGGCCTCGACGGCGGCGCCCCCGGCCTGCGTGGCTTCGCTCATCGCGGTGCCTGCCGGTCGATGTGGTAGATGACCGTGAGGTTCCCGTCCGCGTCCAGGAGGCCCACCTCGCTGCCGATCCTGCCGTCGTGGGTCACCAGGCGCTCCTCGGGGAAGACCTTGAAGCCGCGCGCTTCGGCACGCCCGACGACGCCGTCGACATCCTCGACCTCGATGACGATCGCGCTGCGCCGCGGCTCGGCGTGGGGTGCGATCCCGCCGGCCTCGGTAAGCGCCATCACCCGCTCCTGTCCCGGCGTGCGCAGGGTGGCGAAACCCACGGGTCGGCTGGTGTCGAGGCCGAACACCTGATGGGAGTAGCTCGTCTGGCGGGGCTCCTTCGTGAAGGCCACGCGGAACCCGAGTACGTCCCGGTAGAAGGGCAGGGCGTCCTCGATACTGCTGACGACGAAGTTGGCGCGCTGGAAACGCAGGGTCATGGAGAGTCCTCCGGCTCGTCGATGGCGGTGACCTGGTTGCATTCGAAGAAGTGGCCGTCAGGGTCTAACACCGACACGCCGATGAAGTGGCGCAGCTCGCCCCGCGCGCCGCGCGTCGACCACACCCGGGGTGGACAGTGCACGCGCGTCCCCAGTTCTTCCGCGCGCCGGGCGACCAGCGCGGCGTCGGCGCTCTCCACCACGAACACCGGCATGCCGTAGGCGACCTCGGTGGGCGGAGGAGGTGCCGGCCGCGGTGGTTCGAGCCATTGGAGGAGGCCGATCATGCCGAGCCGGTCGTGCTCGCCGCGCATGATGACCAGGTGGGTGCGGTCCCCGGCGTTTCCCGCGGCGAGCCCGGCTCCGCTCAGCACGAACTCCGTATCCATCCACACCTCCATGCCGAGCACGTGTTCGTACCAGCGTCTGCTCACCGCCATGTCCCGCACGAGCAGGGTCGTGCGCTTGACCATGTTGGGGAACACCTCGGTCATGACGTGGGCTCCTCCACGATCAGGACCTGGCAGTCGGCGATGTCCTCCCGGAGCGCGCGGGCGCGGACGTACTCCGGCGAGTTCCAGAAAGTGAGAGCGGCTGCCCGGTCGGGCCAGCGCGACACGACGACGGACCCGCCGGGATGCTCGCCCTCGAGTACTTCGGCGCCCGCGGCGCGCAGCACGTACTCGCCGCCGAAGCGTTCCGTCAACGCGGCGGCGGCGCGGGCGTAACCGGCCAGGAACCGTTCCCGGTCGTGGAGCTGGGCCGTCACGATGAGGTATGCCGCCATGCGTGAACTCCGTTTCGGGCGCGCTTCGCTCAGGTCTCCAGGATGATGCCGTCCGCGATAAGGGCGTCGATCTGGTCCCCATCGTGTCCGGCGCCCCGCGCTTCGTCGCGGGAATGCTCGCCGACGCGCGGCAGGTGGCGCCGCACTTCGAACCGGCGTCCGGCCATCTCGAGGGGCAGCTTCGGGAGCCTCGCCGTGTCCCCGGCGTGTTCGCCGTCGGCGAGGCGCACCTCCGCGAGGCCGGCGTGTGCCAGGTGTGGATCGTCGAACAGGTCGGAGGGTTTGTTGATCTCGGCGAACGGCATGCCGGCATCGGCGAGCCGTGCGCCGGCCTCGGCCCGGCTCAGTCCCGCGAAGAGTCTCCGTAGCACGGGGAGGAAGCGGTCGCGATGCGCGACCCTGCCGGCGTTGTCCGCGAGCAACGAATCCGCCGCAAGGGCATCGAGGCCGAAGTCCGCGCAGAACAGGCGCCACTGCGTGTCGCTGACGACGGCGACGAAGAGCTGGCCGTCGGCGCAGTCGAACAGGTCGTAGACGCCCCAGGCCGCGCGCCGTACGGACATGGGCGCGGGCTCCTCGCCAAGCACCGCCTGCTGGGCCATGTGCTGCCCGACGAGGAATGCCGTGGTCTCGAACAACGCGCTCGTGACCTGCTGCCCCCGGCCGCTGGCGTTGCGTTCTGCAAGTGCGGCGAGAATGGCGATTACGCCGAACATGCCGCCGGTGATGTCGACGATCGACGATCCGGCGCGCATCGGCCGGCCCGGGAGCCCCGTCATGTAGGCGAGGCCGCCCATCATCTGCGTGACCTCGTCGAGGGCCACGCGCTCGGCGTAGGGTCCGCGGAGGAAACCCTTCAGGCTGCAGTAGATCAGCCGGGGGTTGCGTGCGGACAGCTCCGCGTATCCGAAGCCGAGTCGATCCATCGCGCCGGGACGGAAGTTCTCGAGCACGATGTCGGCCGCGTCGAGGATGCCGTAGACCAGGTCCCTTCCCCGCGGCGCCTTGAGGTCGGCACAAAGGCTGCGCTTGTTGCGGTTGTACATGGCGAAGTAGCCGCCGCCGGATCCCGTCAGGCGACGGGTGTTGTCGCCTCCGGGCGGTTCGACCTTGAGCACATCGGCCCCGAGGTCGGCGAGAATCACACCGGTCGCCGGTCCCATCACCATGTGCGAGAACTCGACGACGCGCAGGCCCTCGAGCGGCAGATTGTCCGGCGTGTGTTCCTCGCCCGGAGCGCGCGGAGCGCCGGCCGTCTTGCCGGTCGCGATGCGGGGACCGTCGGGAGCTATGGGTGGTCTCGTCTGCCAGTGGAATGTCACTATGATATATCATTAATACTTTTACGAGCGAGACGGTGGGATGGCTACGGCGGGCGGGGCGATCGACGTGTACGTGAGCGAGGTGGGCACCAGGGACGGCCTGCAGAACGTCGACACGATCATGCCCACCGAGGCCAAGAAGACCTGGATCGCCGCGGAGGCCGCCGCCGGCGTGCCGGAGATCGAGGTGGGTTCGTTCGTGCCGGCGCGGCTCCTGCCGCAACTTGCGGACACCGCCGACCTCGTCTCCTTCGCCCGGGCACTTCCCGACCTCAGCGTCGCGGTGCTCGCGCCCAACCTGCACGGCGTGCGGGCCGCGCTCGAGAGCGGCGCGCACCGGATCTCGGTACCCCTGTCGGTCAGCGAGACGCACAGTCTCGCGAACGTGAAGAAGACGCACGCCGAGATGTTCGAAGAGATCGCGGCGATGGTGGCGGCCATCGCGGAGCGTCCGTCGCAGGGGCGGCCGGCGTTGGAAGTCTCCCTCTCGACGGCGTTCGGCTGCACTCTCGAAGGGCCCGTCCCGGAGGATCGCGTCGTGGCCATGGCGGAGCGCGTGATCGAACTCGGAGCGGACGACGTCGGGCTGTCGGACACGACCGGGTACGGCAACCCCGCGCAGGTACGGCGGCTCACGCGGCGCGTTCACGCGGCCGTCGGCGCCGACCGGATGACCGGCATTCACCTGCATAACACTCGTGGGCAGGGTCTGGCCAACGTCATGGCGGCCCTGGACGAGGGCCTTGCCACCATCGACAGCTCGCTCGGGGGACTGGGCGGTTGCCCGTTCGCGCCCGGCGCGAGCGGCAACATCGTTACCGAGGACCTGGTCTTCCTGCTCGAGTCGATGGGGTTGTACACGGGCATAGACATCGAGCGGCTGCTCGCGGTGCGAGACGGCGTGCAGGCAGCCCTCCCGGAAGAGACGCTTTACGGTTTCGTCGCGGATGCGGGCCTGCCCAAAGGGTTCGAGTACGCCCGGGCGACGGTCGACTAGACTGCGGCGTTGCCGGATGCCGGAGCAGGAGGCGGCGATGCGAAGCTACACGGCCCTCGCCCTGCAGACGCGGGTGGAAGCGGTGTCCGGTCTCCCGGATACAGCGTCGTGTCGGGACAGCATCGCCCGCTCGCTCGAGCGGGTGGCGGGGCAGGTGGCGGCCAGCAAGGCCTTCATCGGTCCTCATGTGGCCCTGGTCGTGCTGCCGGAGTACTTCCTCACCGGCTATCCGCTGGGTGAGTCCGCGGAATCGTGGCGTGCGCGCGGCTGTGTGGAGCCCGGCGGGCGGGAGTACGACGCGGTCGGCGCGATCGCAGCCTCGAACGGCCTGTTCGTGTCCGGCAACCTGTACGAGACGGACGCGCACTTCCCGGAGCTCTACTTCCAGACCAGCTTCATCGCGAACGATAGCGGCGACATCGTGCTCCGCTATCGACGCCTCATCTCGCAGTTCGGGCCGACGCCGT
>VXNE01000213.1 GCA_009840715.1 Gammaproteobacteria bacterium | reverse complement strand
GCCCCACTTATGGGGCGCCTATGGGCAGCACCTCTATCTGCCGTCGCGAGCCCGCGTCCACTGCGTCGGCAACCACATTTCACCCGAGGTCGGCGTCGTCATAGGCGCGGTCCTGGCCAATGGCGTGCGCTGGGTCCAGACCATCGGCGGGGCCGCGATCGGCGACACCGTCGTCGTGTTCGGACCCGGCCCGCAAGGGCTGGCCGCAGTCATTGCCGCTCATGCCGCAGGCGCCGAGCGGATTGTGGTTATCGGGCTGAGCGGCGACCGGGCGCGAATGGCCTTCGCCCGCGACTGCGGCGCCACCCATACGCTGAGCTTCGACGAGCGCACGATTGAGGCCATAGCCGATCTGACCGGCGGTCGCCTGGCCGACGTCGTGATCGACGTGACGGGCAGCGCCACGTCACCGGCCGTCGCAGCCGAAGCCGTGCGACCGCTCGGAACCTTCGTCATGGCCGGCTCCACGGCCGCCGCCAGCGTCGAGCTCCCCTGGAACGAACTGGTGCGCAAAGAAGTTCGCGCCCAGGGCGTCAACAGTCACGATCAGCCCGCCGTGCGCGCCGCCATCGCCCTGGCCGACTCCCGGCGTTACCCCCTCGAGCGAATGGTGACCCACCGTTTCTCGCTCGGATCCGCCCGCGATGCGCTCAGCCTCGTCCGCGACGCCGCGAGCAGCGACGGCGTGATCAAGGCCGTGATCGATCCGCTCGACCAAGGAGACTGACTGCCGACGCGCCCCCGCAACAGCAAATGAGTTCGGAGGAATCCACATGCCCCTCGAAGTCGTCTCGACTGATGGTCGATCGTTCCGGTATCGGGAATACGAGATTCCAGTGCTTGGCCCGCGGGACGTGCACGTGAGGGTTGAGTTCGCCGCGCCCAAGCACGGCACCGAGCTCCACTCCCTCACGGGAAACCCACACCACCGCAGACGCTGGGACGAGAAGCTGCGAATCTATCTACCCCTGCCGGAACCCCTCCCGCTGAACGAGCGTCCCGTGGGGAACATGGTGGTCGGATCTGTCACCGATGTGGGACCGGAGGTTGCGCGTCTCTCGCCGGGCGACCGCGTCTTTGGATACGGATCGATCCGTGAAAAACATCAGTTGCCCGAAGACTCCTGGCGGCTACTCGGCAGTCTCTCCGAGACCGACGCCGTCTGCTCCGATCCGGCCCACGTGGCCCTGGTGGCCGTGCGCGATGGGAACGTGCGAATCGGCGACGCGGTGGCCGTGTTCGGTATGGGCGCGATCGGCCTGATGACCGTCCAGATCGCCGCCCGCAGCGGTGCTACGAACGTCATCGCGGTCGACCCGATCGAGAGCCGCCGAGCAACTGCCCGGAAACTTGGCGCTGACCTAGCGGTCGATCCAAGCGCCGAGGACGCGGGGCTGCGGATCAAGCGCGCCACAGACAACCACGGCGTGGACGTGGCCATCGAGACCTCGGCCAACGCCGCCGCCCTGCACGAAGCTATCCGCGCCATTCGCCAGTGCGGCACCATCGTGCATGTGCCCTACGGCCCCAAGGACGCCTCGACGCTGCACCTGGACGAGGAGTTCCACGTCAACCGGCCAACCATCATCGGCAGTCAGGCCGTCTGGCGGAACCCGGACCGCTCCTACCCGCTTTGGGACGAAGAACGGGCACGAGTCACAGCCATCGACCTGTTTCGGCGCGGGATGGTCACCTCCGAAGGCATCGTCACGCCCATGGTCGGGTTCCGCGACGCCGCTCAGGCTCTAACCGATAGCCTGGCTGCCCCGGATCGCGCAATCAAAATCGGGGTTCGCTTCCCGTAGGTGAACCGGGCTGACGTTTCTCTGTCCGTAGGCGGCGACTGGTCCAGATCTCCGAGGCCAGACTCTTTCGAGTAACACCGATCTCGACCCGTCTCACGCTTGACGGCCGAGCAGTTTCGTGGCCTAATCTTTATTCACTTGGTAATTCTAGCTGGAACCGTTCTGGTTCTGGCCCGATCGGGGGGCGATATGAAAGCCAACATCACACGACGCCGAGTTCTGATCGGGGCAACCGGAGCGATCAGCGCAGTCGCGCTGGCGGCCTGCGGCGAAGCTGAAACGAAGATCGTGACCAAGGAAGTGCCCGTAGAACGGGTCGTGGTCAAAGAAGTTCCGGTCGAGAAGATCGTCACTCAGCAAGTCGAGCGAATCGTGACCCAACAGGTCGTGAACGTCGTCCGCGAGGAAGTTCCAGTCGAGAAGGTGGTAGAGGTCAAGCAGGTCGTCGAAGTCCCGGTCGAGAAAGTCGTTGAAAAAGTCGTTACGAAGGAAGTCGAGAAAGTCGTCGAGAAGATTGTCGAAGTTGCACCGCAGGCCCCGCCAGTACGGTTCGTCTTTCACTCCGACCACACCTCCGGTCCGCGCGGCGCCGCCATGGGCTGGGCGCTGGACAACTTCGCCAGGGAGTTCCCCAACATCGACGTGAAGTTCGTCCTCTCGCCGGACGCGAACCAGGAAATGATCGCCATCATGATCGCCGCGGGTACGCAGCCCGAGGCCGTGCTCATGCCGGGCTGGTTCGCGGCTCAGTTCCTGACCGACGGCGCGTTCACGGTTATTGACGACGTACTGCAGAAGCATGACGACTTCGATCCCACCGACTGGTATTGGTGCCCCGACGAATCCAGCGTGAACCTGGTCAACGAACGCCCCTTCCCGCACCGTGATGGGTTGCGAGGGCCGTTCCACGGCCTGCCCTACCAGGGCAACTTGAACGTCCTCTCGGCCAATCTGGCGTTAATGGAGAGCGCGGGCGTCGAGTTTCCAACGCCTGGGAACTGGGGCATACAGACCGAGTTTTCTGACGCCTTAAGGCGCATCACCGACCCCGAGACGGAAAGCTATGGCTTATGGGACTCCGGGACGCTTGTGAGTAGCAATGCCATCTCGTGGGGCTGGGCGCTGTCCGACGAAGAGAACCTTATGTACTACAACAAGGACGCCACGCGCTGGACCGTGTTTGATTCCGGCGCGGACGTTGGGTTGCGGATGCTCCGGGACTTTGTGCTCGAAGAGGGCGTCGTACCGTCGCGCGCACGGTACCGGGAGATCAGAGGTGATGCCGGCGAACCGTTCTCGAACGGGAAGATAGGGTTCTTCCACTGGGGCGGCGGCGTGGGCGGACCCATCAACCGCATCAAGGATCGCTTCCCGTGGGCCTTGATCCCTCTGCCGGAAGGACCGCGCGGCCCGCAGCCACAGAAGTTCAGCGACGAGCCGCACTTGATCACCCAGATGGCCGACCTGCGCGGCAACACCGAAGCCGTGGTCGAGTGGCTCTTGTACCTGGCGGGACCGAAGACCCAATCGCGCGTGGCGATTGACCGAGGCTCTGTTACCTGGCGCAAGGATGTGGTGCGGTCACCCGAATACGCGGCGGGACCGCCCGAGAATCACGTGCAGCAACTGCACTACCTGGAAAGCGACAACCCCGCCTACCAGCAGCGCATGCATCCGGCGTGGCAGGAAATGGTGGCGCAGTCAGGGTACGCCAGCAATAGCAAGGTCATGTTGGGCGAGGTGTCCGTGGAACAGGGCATCGAGGAAATGTTGGGGATTCTCGACCGGTACATGGAAGAGCACCACGACCGCTTCCTGGAGCTCAAGGGCTGGGCTGAAAGCCAGCCGAACCCGGTCACCCCCTAGCGACCGCTGTATCGACGCGCCGAATCGGACGCCACCGGCCAGCTCCAACAGTGGGGTTGGCCGGTGCGCGCTAGACGGGGATTGAGGCTGTAGCCATGCTGCGCGTACTCGGTGGACCGTCGGAAATGCAGGTCCAGGAGGCAACCTTTTTCGCCTTCGACGACGTCTGCATCCCCTTCCGTACCAACTTCCAGCTTCACCTCATCCACGGCAAGCGGACCCCGGGCTGGCGCGATGGGCCGACCGTGGTCGTCCCCAGGGGCCCGCCCGGCTCGCATGACGAGGGCGTCCACTACTACGGCAGCACCATCCGCGTGGGTGACGAGTTCCACATGTGGTACATCGGACGCGTCGGCCGTAATCCGAATTGGGCCAACTACGAGGGCTTCGACGGGCGCTTGTGCTACGCGAACAGCCGCGATGGCATCAACTGGACCAAGCCGGAACTCGGACTGGTCGAATACCAGGGGTCCAAGGCCAACAACATCGTGGACTTTCCCCGTCACATCGATATGTTCATGGCCCCGGTCATTCACGATCCCCAGGAC
>VXNE01000579.1 GCA_009840715.1 Gammaproteobacteria bacterium | reverse complement strand
GGACACTGGGTTTTCATCCCAGTAACAGGGGTTCGACTCCCCTAGGGGACGCCAAAACCTCTCCACCTCCTCGGCGTGATCAGGCGTCGCGTGCCCAGACATCGGACCCGGTCTGCATTCAAGCCGACGGTCGACGACGCGGTCGCTTCCGGCGTTGGGGACGATCGTCATGCCGACGTCGTCTCGAGCCCGCCGCCCAGGGATCGATGACCTCCACGCCCGTGTTTTCAAAGTCCCGGGTGTTTCGCGTAACGCGGCTGGCGCCGTGCGAGCGCGATATGGCGGCGATCTGGCAATCGGCTTCGCCGATCGGGCGCCCCGCTTAACGGCGGTCCGCGGCAATCTCCGCGTAGGATTGCGGATCGTGATACTCGCCATCGACTGGGCCTCATTGAGGTATCGCGCAGCCCAACCTACAACATGCTTGCACTGCAAGCGAACGCCGCCATCGAGCGTTCGCCCCCCACCTGGCTCACCGCGTTTCCCTCTCCTCGTCGCGCACCCCGCCACCCTCGAATAGACTTCCCGGCCACCAAACCGACCACGGAGAGAACACCTTGTCCACCACGCTTGCCGACATCGCCCCCCCGTTCGTCGCCATGGCGCACCGCATCGTGTGGTGCACCGCCGCGACGGTCGACGCTCAAGGCCGTCCGCGCTCGCGCGTTCTGCACCCCATCTGGGAATGGGACGACGGGGCGCTCACGGGCTGGATCGCGACCGCACCCACCGCGACGAAGCGCGCGCACCTGGAGGCCAGCCCCCACGTCTCCTGCAACTACTGGGCGGAGAACCAGGACACCTGCGTCGCGGAGTGCCACGCGGAGTGGGGGTTCGACCTGGCCACCCGCGAGGAACTTTGGGAGCGGTTCAAGTCGGCGCCGGCGCCGGTCGGCTATGACCCGGCAATCATCGCCATGTGGGAGGGGCCCGGAAGCCCGGCGTTCGCCGCCCTGAAGCTGACGCCCTGGCGTCTGCGCGTGATGCCCGGAGCGGTCATGACGACGGGTGAGGGCGAGGTGCTGACCTGGCAGGCGTGACCGGCCGTCGTCGCCCGCCAGTACCGATCAGAACCGGACGCCGAGCCCGACGGCGTAGGTGACGTCCGAAGCCGGGTTGTCGTCGGGCGGCTCGGTTTCGTGGCGCACGTCGACGCGCGCGTTGGCGTTCCACCTGGCGCCGAGGTGATAGCGGACGCCCGTCGACGCCTCGATGCTCATGCCACGATCCGACTCCGCGCGGACCAGGACGCCGTGGTTGTGGAAAAGCTCCAGCCGGTTGCCCCACAGGAACCGTCCGTAGTCCAGGCCCCAGCGCGCGGCCGGACCGGTGGAGTCGTCGCCGCCGCGTTCCTCCAGCACCTGGCTGACTCCGAGCTCCACGGACCAGCGCTCGAACGACGTGTCCCGCAACCGGCGGCCCACGCTGGCGCCGAGCGCGACACGCTCGCCGATACCCTTGAGGCGATCCTGGTAGTACTGTGCGTTGCCGGCCACGAACCAGGCGGGGCCGAACGACACCTTCAGGCCGTAGTCGATGTCCAGGAGGTCGCCGGTCCGCTCGCCGTCGACCTCCTCCCCGAGGATGTCCGCGCGCACCTGGTGCTCCATCCTGCCCCGCCGTAGCGTGCTCTCCGCGAGGACGCGGAAGTCCTCCTCGTCGCGGCTGCCGCTCGCGGCTGATGCCGACACGTCGACGTGGGTCTGCCAGCTATCCGCCAGGAAGAGCCCTCGCAGGCGGTTGCGCCGGATCACGGCGACCGGGGCGAGCGGTTCGTCGTCCGTCAGCACGGCCATCCGCCGGTCGCCGTTCCGCTCCACCAGCTCGAACGCTTCGTCTGTCTCGACGTGGGCCACCGCCTCGCGGTCGACGACCAGGCTGCCGGCATACTCCGTCTCGAACATGACCCGGTCGCCGGCCATGCCGACCAGGCTTCCCGTCAGCCGGTCCCCGTTCTGCATCACCAGCACATCGGCCCCAGTACAGGCCGCCATGGCCACGACGGCCGTCCCCGCGATTCGGCTCACGCCGTCTCCACCCGTTCCAGCAGCGCCTTGCCCACCCAGTGCCGCGCGAAGTACTGCGCGGTGCGGCCGCTGCGCACGCCGCGCGCCAGGGCCCATTGCAGGGCGGCCTTGCGGACCTCCTCCGTCCACGGGCAAGACGCGCCGTGGCGTTCGGCAAGCCGCTCAAGCCAGTGCCGGACCACCTCGAGGTACTCGTCCTGCCGGAACGGGTAGAAGGACAGCCAAAGGCCGAAACGGTCCGACAGCGAGATCTTCTCCTCGACGGCCTCGCCCTCGTGGATCTCGCCCCCGCGATGCCCCGTCTCGAGGTTGTCGGACATGTACTCGGGAATCAGGTGGCGCCGGTTCGACGTCGCGTAGATCACCACGTTCTCGCTACGCGCGAAGACGGAACCTTCGAGGGCGCTCTTCAGCTCCTTGAACGAGGGGTCGTCCGCCTCGAAGGAAAGGTCGTCGCAGACAATCACGAAGCGGAACGGCTCCTCGCGCAGCGACGTCGCGATGTCGGAGACTCCCGCGAGGGCCCGCTTGTCCACCTCGACGAGACGCATCCCCCGGTCGGCGTACCGGTTCAGCAGCGCGTGGATCAGCGAGGACTTGCCCGTGCCCCGCGCGCCCCACAGCAGCGCGTTGTTGGCCGGGTGCCCCGCAACGAACTGCGCGGTGTTCGTCTCGAGCTGCTCCTTCTGGCGGTCGATGCTGAGCAGGTCGTCGAGCTCGATGTCGTCGACGTGGGCGAGCGGCACGAAACGGCCGCCGAACTCCCGCCGCCACGCCGCCGCACGCGTCTGCGACCAGTCCACGCGCCCGGCCGCCGGGAGCAGGTCCGAAACCCTGCGCACCAGCGCGAGGCCGCTCGCGACCAGTTCCTGCAGTCCGTCCTTCACGTCTTCCGTGCGACTTCGGGGGAAGCTGAAAGGTGCGGCATTGTAACCGCGCCTCCCGGCCCGGAGTGCCGCACACTGGCGATACACTGCGCCCGGAGTCGCCAGGCCAGGAGACATGGATGGCGCCTGCCACCGCCGCAGCATTCATCGCCTATTTCGTCGTGATCGCCGGCATCGGCTACGCGTCTCTCAGGCGCACCCACGGACTCGACGACTACGCCATCGGGGGCCGGTCCCTGAAGGCGCCCGTCGCCGCCCTCTCCGCCGGCGCCTCCGACATGAGCGGCTGGTTGTTGCTCGGCCTGCCCGGGGCCGTGTACGCCCTCGGTCTCTCGCAGGCGTGGATCGTGATTGGCCTGGTGGCGGGCGCCTGGTGCAACTGGAGGTGGGTCGCGCCCCGCCTCCGCCACGCCAGCGAGGCCCTCGACGGAGCGCGCTCCCTCCCTCAACTTTTCGCGCGGCGCATGGGAGGCGACCGGCGGGCCCTGACCGTGGTCGCCACCCTCGTCGTGCTGGGGTTCTTCACGCTCTACACGGCTGCGGGCTTCGTGGCCGGAGCCAAGCTCTTCTCCACCACCCTCGGCCTCGACTACGCGACGGCCCTTTGGATCGGCGTCGCGGCCATCATGCTGTACACGGCGGTCGGGGGGTTCCTCGCGGTGTCCTGGACCGACTTCTTCCAGGCGCTCCTGATGATGGCGGCGCTGACGGTCGTCGCGGTCCTGGCGTTCGCCGAACTGCCGGCCGCGCGGACCGACATCACCATCGGCGCGATGGCGCCCCTGGGGGCGGTGTCGCTGGCCGCGTGGGGCCTCGGCTACTTCGGCCAGCCGCACGTGCTCGCCCGCTTCATGGCCATCGAGTCCGTCGCCGCCGTGCCCCGGGCCCGGCGTATCTGCATGAGCTGGATGGTCGTGTCGAGCGCCGGGGCGCTCGCGGTGGGAGTCCTCGGCGCCCCATACTTCGCTGCGTCCGGGACGGGCCTCGCCGATCCGGAGACCGTGTTCATCGCGCTTTGCCAGGCTCTGCTGCATCCATTGGTGGCCGGCATCGCCGTGGCCGCCATTCTCGCGGCGGTGATGAGCACGGTGGACTCGCAGCTTCTAGTGACCGCGACCGCGCTGGTCGACGATCTCCCGCGCATTGCAGGACGGGTGCCGTCCGAACGGCAACTACTGGTCGCGAGCCGACTCACGGTAGTGGCGGTCGCGGCGGGTGCCGGGGCCGTCGCGACCGATCCGGACAGCCAGGTCCTGGATCTGGTGGCCTACGCGTGGGCCGGACTCGGGGCGAGCTTCGGACCCGCGCTGCTTT
>VXNE01000403.1 GCA_009840715.1 Gammaproteobacteria bacterium | reverse complement strand
GCAAGCCCGTCAGTCACTTGCGCTCGAATCGACCGGAATAAGCCCCGCCCCTACGTTCCTCGCAACCGGCGCTCCAACTCCGCGATCCGAGCCTCGGCAGCGCGCAGGTCGGCCTCGGCAGTGCGTCGGCCGGCTTCCGATTCCATGAAAGTAGGCAGGCGCTCCCCGGACACCGGATCGAAGAGCCGCAGATCGTCGCCGTCCAGATGCAGCTCCAGTCCGAGCACGTCGCTGCGCATGATCATTCCTTCGGGAGTGTCCGTGGCGGGCAGCGGCACGTAGGCGCCCTCCGCGAGCCGGTATCCCGCAAGCGCGGGTTGCAGATGTCGGCCGTATGGATCGTGCAGCCAGTACTCGGTTACGCCGAGGGCGGCGTACCTCTCCCGCTTGGCCCCGAGGTCCGTACGCCATGTGCTCGGCGAGACGATCTCGAGGACGAAGTCGGGCATCCCTGCCGGTTCCTCCCAGAGCAGGTAGGTATCGCGCCGATGATTGGGGGCGCCGAGCACGACGAACGCGTCCGGCGCGATGCAGTTGCGCGGGTTGCCTTCCTCCAGGTAGATGAAAAGGTCGCCGCTGGCGTACACGTCCGGGCGCGTGCGGAACCAGGCCTTCAGCGCCGGGACGAGGTAGCAGTACGCGTCGGCCTGGTAGTCACCGTCGGGCATCGGCTGCCCGTCGGTTTCGGGGTACAGGATGGGACGGGACGGCAAGGATTCGGCCATCGGTGGGCCCTCCGCTGAGGGGAGGCGTGTCGGGACGCGGTTGAGGGGACGGTAGCACAGTGGAGTTTCAGGCCCACGCGCGAGCTCCCAGCCATGGTGAAGGGCGCGGTCGGGGTGCAGGAAGGAGACATGGCCGGCACGCCGCGGCGAGATATCTGCAATCGACGTAGGCCATCGGCCGTGCGCACGCCCGCTGCCACCGCCGTTGCGCAGGACGGTGTGGTACGTTGACGGCTTTCCGGCATTGGGAGGCGGTCCATGGTGGACATTCAGGGCTCGTGCGACGCCCGCTTCGCCCGCGTGCGCGACGCCTTCGAGCGCAACTTCACCGAACTCGGGGATGTCGGCGCATCCTTCGCCATGACCGTCGAAGGCGAGTTCGTGGTCGACATCTGGGGCGGGCACCGCGATGCCGCGGGGACGCAACCCTGGGTCGAGGACACGATCGTCAACGTCTACTCGAGCACGAAGACCATGACGGCGCTCTCCGCGCTCCTGCTCGCGGACCGCGGCGAACTCGACCTGCACGCGCCGGTGGCGCGGTACTGGCCCGAGTTCGCGCAGAACGGCAAGGAAGGGGTCGAGGTGCGGCATCTCCTCAGCCACAGCGCCGGGCTCGCGGGCCTGGACCTGCCGTACCCGGACGACGTCTGGTACGACTGGGACGACGTGGCGGAGCGTCTCGCGGCACAGGCGCCGTGGTGGGAGCCCGGGACGGCGAGCGGCTACCACGCCATCACCCAGGGGAACCTGGTCGGCGAGGTGATACGGCGCATCTCGGGCAGGTCGCCCGGCACGTTCCTGCGCGAGGAACTGGCGGAGCCGCTCGGCGCGGACTTTCACCTCGGGGTCGATCCGAAGCATTTCCCCCGCATCGGCGAACTCATCCCGCCGCCGGTCACGCCGGAGGAGATGATCGAGATGGAGCCCGGGTCGATCGCGGAGCGCACGATCGGCGGCAAGGTGGTCGATCCCGCCGACACGAAGACCGCGGCGTGGCGCCAGGCGGAGATGCCCGCGGCCAACGGGCACGGCAATGCGCGCGGCATCGTGCGCATCCAGACGTTGCTGGCGAACCACGGCACGGCATTCGGCCAAACGCTGATGTCCCCGGAAGGCTGCCTGGCGGTACTCGAGGAGCAGACGAACGGGGTGGACCACGTGCTCGGTCTGCCGATCCGTTTCGGGCTCGGCTACGGCCTGCCCGGAGAGATCATGCCCGCGACGCCGAACGACAAGGTCTGCTACTGGGGAGGCTACGGCGGATCCGTCGTCGTGCGCGACCTCGAGAACCGTGCCGCCTTCTCGTATGTCATGAACCGGATGGAGGCGGGCATCGTCGGCGACGAACGCGGCTTCCGCCTCTGGAACGCGGCTTTCGAGTCGCTCGCATGAGAGCAAGACGATGACCGAGATACGTCCCGAGAGATTCGCCCACATCGTCATCCGGACCAACCGGTTCCGGGAGACCGTCGAGTGGTACCGCACCGTGCTGCACGCGTGGCCGGCGTTCGAGAACGACTTCCTCGCGTTCATCACCTACGACGACGAACACCATCGCCTGGCGTTCGTGAATACCCCGGATGCGCCCGATCCCGGGCCCGAGTCGGCGGGCGTCGACCACTTCGCCTACACGTACGCGACGCTGGACGACCTGATGCACACGTACGAGCGGCTCAAGGCGGAGGGGATCACGCCCGTGTGGACCATCAACCACGGTCCGACGACGTCGCTCTACTACAGCGACCCGAACGGCATCCGCGTCGAACTGCAGATCGACAACTTCGAGCGCGTCGAGGACCTGCACGAGTGGTTCCGCACGCCGGCCTTCGCCCAGAACCCGATCGGCGTGGAGTTCGACCCGGACGTCCTGCTCGCGCGCTACCGGGAGGGCCTCACCCGGGAGGACCTGCAGGACCGCCAGGCGCTTGCGCACTAGAAGTTCGGCGTAGCGGAACTCCAACGCGACCGGTCGCGCCGGCCGCGGTGGAAGTGGTCCGGCGTTGCATGGACAATAGCCGCCCGGCCGCGCCGGGACAGCGGCGCCGTCAGGGCCGGGACAACATTTTACCGACACTCTATACAGGGGATTCGCAATCGTGAGCAATCGACAGAAGTTCTACATCAACGGGGAGTGGGTCGAGCCCTCCACCGACGACCGCCTCGAGGTCATCAACCCGGCCACCGAGGAAGCCATCGATACCATCGCCCTCGGCGGGCAGGCCGACGTGGACGCCGCCGTGGCGGCCGCCAAGGCCGCTTTCGAGACCTGGTCGCAGACGACGCGCGAGGAGCGCGTGGCGCTCATGGAGCGCATCATCGGGGTGTTCCAGGGCCGCATGGGCGAACTCGCGGCGACCATCAGCTCCGAGATGGGCGCGCCGATGCCGCTCGCCAACGCCGCGCAGGCGCCGGCGGGTCTCGGGCATTTCATGACCACGCTCAACATCCTGCGGACCTACGAGTTCGAAGAGGACCTCGGCACGTCGCACCTCGTCAAGGAACCCGCCGGCGTGTGCGGGTTCATCACGCCGTGGAACTGGCCGATCAACCAGATCGCCTGCAAGGTGGCCCCGGCGCTCGCCGCTGGCTGCACGATGGTGCTGAAGCCCTCCGAGGTCGCTCCGTTCAACGCCGTCATCTTCGCCGAGATCCTCGACGAGGCGGGCGTCCCGGCGGGCGTCTTCAACCTCGTCAACGGCGACGGCCCGACGGTCGGCGCGGCGCTGGCGTCGCATCCCGACATCGACATGATGTCCTTCACGGGCTCCACGCGGGCCGGCATCGACGTGGCGCGCAACGCGGCCGCGACCGTGAAGCGGGTCGCCCAGGAACTCGGCGGCAAGTCCGCGAACATCATCCTCGACGACGCCGACTTCGGCGCCTCGATCTCCCGCGACGTGTTCGGCATGTGCATGAACTCCGGGCAGTCCTGCAACGCGCCGACGCGCATGCTGGTGCCCCAGTCGCGCATGGACGAGGCGGCGGCGATCGCGAAGGCCGCGGCGGAACAGGTGCAGGTCGGCGACCCCGGCGCGGACGGCACCACGATCGGGCCGGTGGTCTCCGAGCGGCAGTTCGACAAGATCCAGGGCCTCATCGAGAAGGGCATCGAGGAAGGCGCGAAGCTCGAGACCGGTGGCACCGGACGCCCGGACGGGCTCAACCGCGGCTACTACATCAAGCCGACGGTGTTTTCCCACGTCACCAACGACATGACGATCGCCCAGGAGGAGATCTTCGGTCCGGTACTCTCGCTCATCGGCTACGAGGACGACGAGGACGCGGTCCGGATCGCCAACGACACGGTGTACGGGCTTTCGGGCTACATCTCCTCCGGTGACCCGGAGCGCGCCAGGGCCATCGCGCGGCGCATCCGCACCGGCAACGTGCACCTGAACGGCGCCCCGGTGGACCAGCAGGCGCCCTTCGGCGGCTACAAGCAGTCCGGCAACGGCCGCGAGTGGGGCGAGCACGGCCTCGACGAGTTCCTCGAGGTGAAGGCCATCATGGGG
>VXNE01000062.1 GCA_009840715.1 Gammaproteobacteria bacterium | reverse complement strand
GACCGGTGTCGTGTCCGCGCGTCCCCCGCCACCCTGCCGCCCCGCCTGGGGATGTAGAACAGCGTGCCGCGAAGCCCCGCCACGAGCGGCGGGGGCGCGCCGAACAGGGCCGCCTCGGCCTCGCGCAAGTCGGCGAAACCGGGGAAGTCCCATTCCTCCGGCGGCAGGTCGAGATGGGAGTACCAGTCGGCATGCTGGATCATGTCCGACAGCACGTAGAGCGCCTTCGCCCCCGGCGCCGCGGCGAGCTCGAGGCGCGTGTCCTCCAGCGCCTCGACGAGGAACGCGTCCCTGACGGGCCCACCGCGTTCGGCCGCCGCCAGGAGGTCGAGCCGTGCCGCGAGCGCGTCGCGCCGCGCACAGAAACCGTCCATTGCGGGTGGACGCTCTACGCCGGAGGCATCCGGCAGGGCGTCGCAACCCGCACCGGGGGCGGGCGCCCCCCGCGCAGTCCGCCCCGCGCCGCGAGACCCGGGCTTGCAGAACCGCCCAAGGAACACCCGCGGCTCCGCCGCCTCCCCCGAGAGGATGTACGTGCGCAGTTCCCCCCGCCCCGGCACTCGCTCCGCGATCTCCCGCAGCAGGCGGGCCGGCAGACCCCGGTGCTCCGGGTCGAGGGGCTTGCGGAAATCGAATAGCGCCACCGTCCGGCCGGCCAGGTCGGCGGCAAGGTTCGGGCACAGGTCGTCGTCGAGCCCCGGCGCGCGGTTCGACAGGACGATGAACGCCCACACAACGCCCACCATCAACAGGACCGGGACGACGAAACGCGCGAGCGGCCTGCCGCGCGAACGGTCCTGAGCGGGTCGGGGGCCTGCCATATCCGTCGCCATGTCGTGTGACACCGTATGTCCACGCGCTCCGGTCCGGTCAAACTTCGGCCCCGACGCAGAGGCGGGCCGAAATTACCGCCTGCCGCCGGCTCATGCAACGCGGGGGGAGGCGCACCGCGCAACCGGCATCGCTCGGGTTGCACCTTTCCCCGCGCCCTCTATGATGGCCGGCCTCCAGCGCAGCGGAACCCCACCCTCTCGCGATGGACACCTTTACGAACCGCATGCACGGTCGCGGCGGCGGTGCGCGTTTCCTGATTCCCGTCGCCCTCGTCGTCGCCGTGACGGCGGTCATGGTGCTCCTGGTCGACCGGGGCGGCACCGCGCTCGAGCTCGACGAAGACCTGTGCCGGACGGCCGCGACCCCGCCGGCGGGCGCCACGCTGCTGGTGGACTTCCAGAAACCTGTCCATCCGGCGAGCTACGCCACGCTGCTCCGGGACATCAGCCTGGATCTTTCCGCGGGTACGGAACTGCGCGCCTTCGCGCTGACGTCGGACCGCGGGTCGCCACGGCAGTTCCTGGGCCGTCTCTGCAAGCCCTACGACAACGCGGACCTGTCGGTCGACATGGCCAAGGACGCCGAACGGGCGCAACGCGACTGCGACGACCTGCCGGCCCAGATGCCGCCGGAACTGCGGGACGTCGCGATGCGTTTCTGCGACCGCCGCGCGGCGCTGCAGCGGCGCATCGATCGCGTCGGCGGCGCGACGCGGACGCGGGAACCGGTCGGAGAAGCCGAACTCATGGAGGCCCTCGACGCGACGCTGCTCGAAGTCGCTGTCGTACCGGGCCCCCAGGCCCTCTACCTGTTCTCGGACATGCTGCAGCACGCCGACTGGTACTCGCACGTCGACCTCGACTGGAACGCTTGGCGTTACGAGGACTTCCTGCCGCTGCGCCAGGCGCGCGGTCCGGTTCCAGGCGCCTCGGACCGGGCCGGCGTGCGCGTGCCGATCCTGTACGTCCCGAGGACCGAACTCACCGACCCCCGGCGACCGCGACAGGCGCACCAGGCTTTCTGGCGGGCCTACCTGGCCGGGGCCGACGTGGAGTTCCGGGACCAGCCCGCCTTGCCGGTCTACGCCGCCGTTCCCGTGATGCGTACGCTACGGGACGCGGAGTCCGCCGCGCGGGAGCGCGAAACGCTCGAACGCCAGCGCCTGGAGGCTGAGCGCGAACTGGCGCGCATCGCCCTGGAGACCGAGGCCATCGAGACCGAGCGGCGTGAGGGGGCGCGGCTCGCCGAGCGGCGCGACGCCATGCAGGAGGAACTGCGCCGCCAGGAAGACGTCCTGAAGCGGGAACTCGCGCGCCTGCGCGCCGAGGTCGTGGAACTCGATGCCGAACCGGTCGAGACCGAGACGTACGAGCCTGTCGGTCCCGTGGAGGAAACGGCCGCGGCCGTTCCCGAAACCCTCGTCGCCTGCGATTTCGAGCTACAGCCCGAGTTCCGCGCCCTGCTCGAGTCCGAACGCTATCCCGGCAACCGCCGCGTGAACTACGGCGACGCCACCATCACCGTGCGCTACGTCATCGACGCCGACGGCGGGACCGTGGACGAGGACATCGCCGTCGTGTCTGAACGCTCGGTCGCCAACAAGCCGGAGTACTTTTCGGTCCTGTCCGAGGACACGGTCGGCGTCGTGAGGGACTGGACCTTCACCGTCGAGGCCCCCGACACCGGCCAGACCTGCCGCCCCGCCCAGACGCGCATGGCGACGTTCACCTACCGCCAGAAGTGCGTCGGCCGGCCGATGCCCTCGTGCCGGACGGTACAGTCGGGGGTGAGCTTCCTCGAGGGCGCCGGGTAAAGGCGTCAGAGCCGGTACCGACGGTCCAGGTAGGTCACTACGAACTTGATGCGTGCGGCGCAGCGGCCGGCGGGCTCCGCGTCGCCCACGCACAGGGCCTGGATGTCGCCGCCCCGGTCGACGAGCCCGGCGTCGAGCGACTCCAGCAGCGTCTCCTTGAGGGCCCGCGCGCGGTCGCGGCCGAAGTCCGACCGCTGGGTGGGGCAGCGCGCGCAGACCAGTTCCCGGAACACGAGGGCCTTGCCCACCGTGTAGGCCCCGCGGGCGTTCACCTTGCTGTTGCCCGGGCCCGCCGAGCCGGACCCCAGGGCCAACGGCGCGAGCAGGGACAGGCAGGCTGCGCAGCACAACCCGAGACCCCATCGCTTCATCCGCCCGGCCTGCCTCAGAGCGTGTCGAAGAAGTAGCTGACCGTCGCTCCCGTGATCCCGTGCGCGGCGGTGTTGCGCCCGTCGACCACGCGTGCGTGGAACATGTTGAGCCCCACGTTGCCGAGGTTCCAGAAGAGCCGCACCCCCACGCTCTGGAGGTCCTCCTCGAGTTCCGGGAAGCGCGCCGGCGAGAAGCCGGGTGCGCCGATGTCAAGGGCGGACTCGGAGTTGACCTGCTGGTAGTCCAGGCCCAGCGTGAACCGCTCGTTGAACAGCCAGAGCGCCGAGAGGTTGGCGTAGACAGCGGAAGGGATGTCGTTGTCGCGGTCGCGGTAGCCCAGCTCCCCGCTCAGGCCGAAACGGTCGCCGAGAAACTTGCCGACGATGACGGACGCCTCGTAACCGTTGCCCCCGTCGCCGAGCGAGTTGATGTAGCCGGTGTCATAGTCGCCGGCGACGATGCCGCCGATGCGGAACGCGACGCTCGGCGCGTCGCTGATCGCCTCGTCCACGACCCGCCAGGTCAGCCCGACCGTCGTGTCGACCAGCCCGCTGTAGCTGTCTTCGGGCGCGGGGCCGGGGAACAGTACGACGAAGTCGCTCTGCGCCCAGCCCACCTGCACGTCGACCGCGAGGCTGTCGGTCATCGCGTAGTCGAGGTTGACCCAGACGGTGCCCTGCGAGAGGTCCTCGCCGCCGGCCGGGGTCGGGCGCTTCTCCTGAGCCCGGTAGAACTCGTCCGCCGTCTGGTAGACGTAGGAGACGTTCACGAAGCCCGTGCCCGGTTCGGCCAGCCATGCCGAGCCGTCGGCGAATGCCCCGCGCGGGGCGAGGCACAGCGCCGCCGCCAGCGCGCACAGCACCAGCGGCCGCAAGGCGGCACTCGGGCGACGCGGTACGGTGTCCATGATGTGTCCGTTCATCGTCATCTCAGCCTGTAGCGTCGGTCGAGGTACGCCAGCACGTACTCGAGCCTCGTCGCGCATTCCCTCGCGCTCTGCACCTTGCCGGCACACAGCACCTTGATGTGGTCGTCGTCCGGGGTACCGGGCTTCTCGTCCGCGAAGGCGGCTTCGAGGCTCGCCTTCAGGGACCGCGCCCGGTCGCGGTTGAGTTCGCGTCTCTCGAGGGGGCAGTCCCGGCAGACGAGTTCGCGGAACACCAGGGCCTTGCCGGTCGTGTAAGCGCCAGTTTGAAGAACCTTTCTGTTGGGAGGGCCCACCCAACCCCAC
>VXNE01000240.1 GCA_009840715.1 Gammaproteobacteria bacterium | reverse complement strand
CCCCCCCCCCCCCCCCCCCCCCCCCTTCAGCGGGGCGCGCGCGTACTTGGTTAAAAACCCCCCCCCCGGGGCCCCCCCCCGCGCCCGCCCCCGCGGACGAGATCCGCGAAGAAGCCCTTGGGCGGCTCGTCGAGCAGGAGATCCTCACGCAGCGCGAGGACCGTTTCCTGTGGGCGTTCCGCTCGCGCCGCTATCCGGTCATCGACGGCAAGGCCGAGCGCGAGGTGAAGCTCAGGATCATGGGCGTGCTGTTCAGCGACGACCTCCCCGACCCGCGCGACTTCGTCATCATCTGCCTCGCGCAGGCCTGCGGCATCTTCAAGAGCATGCTGTCTCCCCGTGAACTCGACAGTGTCGCGGCGCGGATCGAGCAGATGCGGCGCATGGACCTCATCGGCCAGGCGGTCTCGAACGCGATCTGGGACATCGAGTCGTCCCTGGCGATGGCGGTACAACCCCACGCGTTCTGACGTATCCCGGCCGCAAGGGGGTCGCCGCCCGGCCGCGGCCACCGGGGTACCTGCGTGACCTCCTTCTTCAGCGACCGCGGGCGCTTGGCGGACGTTCTGATCCTCCTCGCGTTCGTCGCGGTCCTGATCGCACCACTGCCCAGCATCCCCCGGCTGGCCACGTACGTGCTCGGCGTTCTGGTGCTATGCAGCCCGACCCTGTGGCGCGCTGCGGCTGACTCCCGGTTGGCGGCGTGTGCGGGGACGCTGCTCGTCTACCTCGTCCTGACGAGCCTCTGGTCGGAAGAACTCAACGCCGCGGACGCCCTGAGGATGTGCGTCCGGGCGTTGGTGCTCGGCTGCTTCGTCCTGGCATTCGCGGACTCGGTCGCACGCGGCGCCCACGACCACGTCGCCCGTTGGTTCGCACTGGGGGGAGGCCTCGTCGCCGCCGCGGCCATCGGCAACTTCCTGCTCGACCCGCCGCCGGAAGGCCGCCTGCACGGCCTGGGCCGCGTGCACAACTCCGTCACCGCCGCGCAGGCATTCTCCGTCGTCGCGCTGGTAGCACTCGACGCCGCGTGGCGCACGCCTTCCTCGCGCTGGCGGCTTCTCGCGGGCGCGAGCGCACTCGTGGCGACACTGGCCGTGCTGCTGTCCGGGTCCCGGGCCGCCTGGGCCGCGCTGCCCCTCGGAGTCGCCGTCCTGCTACTGGCCAGGACCGCCACCTCACCGGGGCGTTTCCTCGGCCTGCTCGCCGCGACCGCCGCCGCACTGGGCCTCGTCGTCGCCGTACTCGTGACCGGCGACCTCACCCGGGACTACGTCCTGCCGCGCGGGGACAGCTTCCGGTTCGCGATCTGGGAGTCCGTCGTCGCGGACGTCGTCCGGCAGGGGCTCTGGTTCGGCCGCGGCATCCTGACGCCGGACGATACGTTGCTCGGCGACCTCACCTTCCGGCATGTCCACAGCATGTACCTCGCCGTCCTCTTCCACGGCGGCATCGTGGGGTGCGTCCTCTTCGCTGGCGCCCTCGGCGGGACGGCGTTGGTGCTCGTCCGCGGGCTCGGTTCCCCGGACGCCCGCCTCGCCCTGGCCCTGCTTGTCGCCGGGGCCGTCTTCTGGCTGACCGATGGCCGGCAGCTCGTCGACCGGGTGGGCGTGCACTGGTGGCTGTTCTGGCTGCCCCTGGCGACGGCCATCGGACTGGCCCGCGAACCGACCGGCCTCCGGGACATCACGTCTTCGTGACGAGCAGATCCTCCATCACCAGGAACTCGAGGTCGCAGCCGAGGAACATCGTGAGCGCGTCGTCCGGCGTGCACACGATCGGTTCCCCGCGCCGGTTGAGCGAAGTGTTGAGCACCGCCGCATTGCCCGTGCGTGCCTCGAGCGCCTCCATGAGGTCGTAGTAGCGGGGGTTCCACCGGCGTTCCACCACCTGTACGCGCGCCGTCCCGTCGGCGTGCACCACCTCGGGGATGCGCCGCCTCCACGCCTCCGTCACGTCGAACGTGACCGTCATGAATGGCGCCGGGTGGTCCGTGCCGATGATGTCCGGAGCCACCCGGTCGAGGATCGACGGGCAGAAGGGACGCCATCGCTCGCGGTACTTGATCTGGGCGTTGATGCGGTCGGCGATGCCGGCGACGCTGGGACACCCAAGGATGCTGCGCGCCCCGAGCGCCCGCGGGCCGAACTCCATGCGCCCCTGGAACCACGCGACCGGCTTCCCCGCGGCAAGCAGGTCGGCGGTGTCACCGACGACGGCCGACAGCCGGCGGCAGGCTACTCCCACCCGCTGCCGCACCGCGCGCTCGCAGGCGTCCGTGTCGAAGGCCGGTCCGAGAAACACGTGCTCCATCCTGCCGAGCCGGTCTCCGCCTTCGGCCGCGACGTACGTAGCCGCCCCGAGCGCCGTCCCGGAGTCCCCCGCCGCCGGCTGCACGAACAGCGCCTCGACGTCGGGACGCGCAAGGATCCTCTGGTTCAGCTTGACGTTGAGGGCGCCGCCCCCCGCCAGGACGATATGTCCCGTCTCCGCCAGGACGTCCGACAGCCACCGATCGAGCAGGACGAGGCAGCACTCCTCGTACAGCTCCTGCATGGCCGCCGCATAGTGCACGTACGGTTCGTCCGCGGCGTCGCCCCGGCGCGGGGGCCCGAGCCGGCGTACCAGGGCGCGCCCGAAGTAGCGCCCGCGCCCGTCCTCCCGATAGCGCCGCAACCCGACGGTATTGAGGAGTCGCGTGTTGACCCGGAACCCGCGCCCCGTCCGGCGCACCAGCCCCGACAGGTCGCAGGCGTCCGCTCTGCCGTAGGGCGCCATGCCCATGACCTTGTACTCCCCGTCGAGCATGTCGAAACCGAGGTACTCGGTCATGGCGCCGTAGGCGCCGGGGAGCGAGTCGGGGTCGTAAAACTCCTTGCGCCCCTCGATGACGCCCCCCTCGCCCACGCCGAGGAAAGTCGTCGCGTACTCGCCCTTGCCGTCGATGCTGAGGATCGCGGTCCTGCGATCGAACCCGGAGAGGTGATAGGCGCTCGATGCATGGGCCAGGTGGTGCAGCACGGGCCGGAACACCGTGCGGTCCCAGTCGATACCGAGCGCCGCCCCCGCCTCATGCACGCGGCGGCGGTTTCGCCGGAAACGCCGGTTGCCGTTGAAGAGCGCGTCCAGCGCGCGGTCCGGCGCATACCAATGCCGCGCGGCGTAGTGCCAGCGACCGGGACCGAGCAGGCTGACCGGGGCGTAGGGGAAGGCGACCGCGTCGACATCGACCGGGCGGATGCCGGCGGCCTCGAGGCAGTACCGGGCCGACTCGAGCGGCATCCTGCCCTGTGCGTGTTTCTCGCGGACGAAGCGTTCCTCTTCGGCGGCGGCCACGATCTCCCCGTCGATCAACAACGCCGCGGATGGATCGTGACCAAGCGCTCCCGAGAGCCCGAGGACGATCACGCGCCGCCGCCCACGCGCTCGAATGCGGCCGCGAACCGCGCGGCGACGGGCTCTTCCCAGTTCGCGAGAAAGCGCTTCCGGTCCCCCGCGATCTCGCGCCGCAAGCGCACGGGGCGCAAGGCGTCGAGATCGACCAGCGACACGGAGCCACCGCTGACGATGAAGTTGGACGCCTTGGTGTCCCGGTGGGTCAGGCCATCTCGCGCCAGGGCCTCGAACAGCCGCCCCACGGCGTCGGCCGTAGCGTCGTCCAGGCCGTCGCGCGCGATGTGGTCGTCCAGGGTCGCGCCGCCGAGGTCCTCGAGCACCAGGTACGCAGGGCCACTCCCCCGCGCCGCCACGAAGGCGGCGGGCCGTGCCGTCGGGATGTTCCGGAAGCACAGCCGGTGGCCGTTCACCCAGGCCCGCCGCGCCCGGCCGGTCTTGGCGGTGTACCGCTTGACGACATAGCGCCGCGAGCCGATCTCCACGCGCGCGACGGTGGCCGTGTTGCCGTCCTTCAGCCGCGCGCCCGCTTCGACCGCCGCCCCGGGGGACGCGAGCAGCCGTTCGAGTTCCGGGCACATCGCGGTCCGCTCGTGCACCACTTCCAGGCCGTTCGCACGTCGCACGTCGAACTGGCTGCAGGGCCGCAGGGTCTTGGCCAGGAAACGACGCACGCGCCGGCGCTGCATGCGCGCGACCGACCGGTGCAGCCGGCGACGCTCCGCTTCGTCCGGATGCCAGTCCCTGGCGGCGCAGTACAAGCGATAGCTCCTGTCGACGGCCGCGGCGTCCGCATCGAGGGCGGCCAACTGCAAGGCGAGGCCCGACACGCCCGCCCGCCGACCGGCCCGCCCCCTGGCCACGGCGTCCCCGTCAA
>VXNE01000652.1:2572-4280 GCA_009840715.1 Gammaproteobacteria bacterium | reverse complement strand
CCAAGAAACCCCCCAAGTTCTGAGGTTGCTTGCCGTCGTGAACGGGGAGATGTCCGCGTCGGAGATCCTGCAGGCACTGGGACTTCGCGACCGCAAGTCGCTGCGGCAGAGGTACCTGCTTCCCGCCCTGCAGCACGGCCATCTCGAGATGACCCGCCCTGACACGCCGAGGGCGCGCAACCAGAGATACCGGCTGACCGACCGCGGCAGGGCCGCGCGCGGTACTGGTAGAACGACCTGACCCGGTTCGAGCGTCGGACCCTGCTTCAGCCCGCGTTGGCGGCCACCTGGAACCCCCGCCGCTCGCCCAGGCGCCCGACGTAGGCCTGCGTGTTGGGGTGGTCGTCCGTCAGCACGCCGAAGTTTCCCGCAAGGTGCAGGGTGTAGCCGTTCATGATGTCCGCGATGCCGAAGCTGTTCGCCACGAGGTAGTCGGCGTCGGCCAGGACGCCTTCGAGTGCGTCGAGACACAGCCGCGCCCGGGCCTTGCAGTCCTCGATCACGAAGTCCACCGTGCCGCCCTTCGGCGCGACCCGGTGGTGGTAGACGATCTCTCCGAGGGGGCGCGCGAAAGTCGCCTCCCCGAACCAGCACCACTGCCGGCAGAGCGCGCTGTCGGCCGTACCCGGCTCGGGCACGAGGTCCCCGCCGCCGTAGCGCTCGACGATGTAGTCCACCATGGCGCCGGACTCGAACATCGTGAGTTCGCCGTCGATCATCACCGGCACCTTCCCCGTCGGGCTGAGCGCGCGCCACTCCGGGGTCGAGCGGAATTCCGCCGAGAAGTCGATCACCTCGATCTCGTAGGGCAGCCCGAGTTCCTCGCACAGCCAGATGGGGCGGAACCCGCGGGTTCCCTTGACGTGGTAGATCTTCAGCATGGCAGCGCGTCCTCGGTCCGGCGAGCGATGGAATCTAACAGACAACGCGACTCCCATGTCCGTGTCCCATCGGGGACAATGCGGCTTCCATCCGGCAAGAGGATGCGGTCCATGCCACTGCCTTCCCACCACAACGGCAGCTTCTGGTTCCACTCCCTCGACGATCTTCCGGAGCCCGAAACGCCGGCGTCCCTCCCGGAAGCGGTGGACGTGGCGATCGTGGGCGGCGGCTTCACAGGGCTCTGGACCGCCTACTACCTGAACCGCCACAGTCCCGACCTGGGCATCGCCGTATTCGAAGCGGAGACCGTCGGCTTCGGCGCCAGCGGCCGCAACGGCGGGTGGTGTATGGGCATGGCGGAGGGGATCGAGGAGCGCCTCCACGGGCCGGAGCGGGAGCGGGGTCTCGCGTTGCTCCGCGCCATGCAGGACACGGTCGACGAGATCGGGCGGGTCTGCCAGGCGGAGAACATCGACTGTCACTTCGCCAAGGGCGGCACGCTGGGCGTAGCCACCACGGAGCGTCATGCGGAAAGGTTCCGCGCGTACGTGGCCGCCAAGCACGCACTCGGCTTCACCGACGACGACTTCACCTGGCTCGAACCGGAGGAGTCCACGAAGCGCATCGGTGTCCGCCCGAACTTCGGCGCCTCGTACACCACGCATTGCGCGGCGATCCATCCCGCCCGGCTGGTTCGCGGCCTCGGCGACACCGTACGCCGCAAGGGCGTCACGATCTTCGAGCGCACCCCCGTGACGGCCATCGCGCCGGGCCGTGTCGAGACGTCGCGCGGCGCCGTGCGCGCCGGCGTCGTGCTGCGGGCCAC
>VXNE01000652.1:0-2562 GCA_009840715.1 Gammaproteobacteria bacterium | reverse complement strand
CACGCACACCATCGCCGGCCACCGGCGGCGCCTGGCCCCGGTCTACACGATGATGGGCGCCACCGAGCCCCTGTCCGCCGAGACCTGGAGCGAACTCGGGCTCGCGCGGCGCGAGACGTTCGCGGACGGCCGGCGCATCACGATCTACGGCCAGAGGACGCTCGACGACCGCCTGGCCTTCGGCGGCCGCATCGGTTATCGGTTCGGTGCCGGCATACGCCCGCGGGTCGAACCGGACGACCCCGGGCTCGACGATGTCGAGGCGTCCATGCGCGCCCTGCTGCCGGCCGTCGGCGACGCCCGCGTGACGCACCGCTGGGGCGGCGTGCTGGGCGTGCCGCGCCACGGCCGGCCGTTCGTCACCTTCGACCGGCCAACGGGTTTCGGCGCCGCGGGTGGGTACACGGGCGAGGGGGTCGGAGCATCGAATCTGGCCGCCCGCATCCTCACGGACCTCGTCCTCGAGCGCGACACGCCGCTGGTGGAACTGGCCTGGGTGGACGACGTGCCCCCGAAGTGGCCGGTGGAGCCCTTTCGCTGGTTGGGGGCGAAGGCCATCACGACGCTCGGGGCCCTGGCGGACCGGAAGGAGCTGCGCAAGAACGGCCGTTCCCGTGTCGCCGGACCGCTGTTCGAGCGCATCTTCTGACTCGGTCCGGTCGCGTAGCGGCCGGCCATGGGGCGCTATACTCGCCCGTTGCCGCTCCACTGAGCGTACCCGTTCCGGCGCACGCGCATCGGAATCGACGATGGAGGAACCCGGCCACTCGACCGCACGCCACGCTCCCGCGGGTACTCGCAGGCGGGTTGCGTTTGCGTACGCGGTGCTCGCGTGCCTCGCGATCGGCGCGGGAGCCGCGGAGGATGACGAGGGGTCGTCGGGAGACGGCGTCGGCCATCCCGTCTTCCTGAGCCCACACGCGCGGCCGCTGACCGTCGCCGGCGCCTTCCTCTACGTGGCGAACACCCCGGCGGACACCCTCGACATTGTCGACACGGCCAGCCGGACGGTGGTCGCGCGCATCTCGACGGGCGTCGATCCGGTGAGCGTCGCGGTACGACCCGACGGCAAGGAGGTGTGGGTCGCGAACCACATCTCGGACTCCGTCAGCGTCATCGACATCGACCCCGCCAGCGACACGTACCGGCAGGTGGTCGCGACCGTGCAGGACGTCGATGCCGACACCTTCGCGACGCGCTTCGACGAGCCGGTCGGCGTCGCCTTCGCGAGCGACGACAAGGCCTACGTCGCCCTCGGGCCCTCCAACCGCGTCGCGATCGTCGACGTGGCCGAACGCGCCGTGACGGGACACCTCGTCATCCGCGCCCAGGATCCCCGGGCGATCGCGGTGCGGGGGGACCGCCTGTACGTCATCCCGTTCGAGTCCAACAACCAGAGCCAGCTTTCCGGCTGCGTCGCGAGCGGCATCGATGGCGACACCTGCACGTTCGATGCGGTGGAGCATGTCTTCACCAACAACAACGTCCTCTCGGCCGGATACGACGCGGACATCGTGACCCACGACCGCGTCCCGGACCGCGACCTGTTCGTCTTCGACACCGGGACGGACACGCTGGAGGCGACCGTGACGGGCGTGGGCACCCTGCTCTACGGCCTTGCCGTCGACAGCGAAGGCACCGTCTTCGTCGCCCAGGCCGACGCCCGCAATGTCGCCAACGGGCGCGCCGGCACCGAGGGACACGGCCTCGACGAGATGGAGAACCGCGCGTTCCTCAACCAGATCACGCGGGTGACCTGCACGGACGCAGCCTGCGGTTCCCCGGAACGCTTCGATCTCGAGCCGTTGCCGCCGGAGCATCCCGAGGCCGGGATGGCGCTCGCGACCCCCTTCGGCATCCGTGTCAGCGGCGACAACTCGACGCTCGTAGTCACCGCCGCGGGCTCCGACAAGCTCTTCACCGTCGACGCAGAGACGGGCGCCGTGCTCGGCCGGGTCGCCGTGGGGGCCGTGCCGCGCGGCATCGCGCTGGTGTCGGATTCCGACGGCGCGCCGAGCGAGGCCTGGGTGCTGAACACCGTCTCCAACACGGTATCGCTCGTGGACGTTGCGACGACATCCTCGCCGAGCGTGACGGCTACCATCGCACTCGAAGACCCGACCGACGCGGAGCTCCGCCAGGGACGTATCGCCTTCAACGACGCGGATGCCTCTTCCACCGGAACCTTCTCCTGCGAGAGCTGCCATCCCGACGGACACACCGACCAGCTCCTGTGGGTGCTCGCGACCCCCGAGTGCGACGTCGAGGGCTGCACCCAGATTCCGCCCCGGCTCACCATGCCGGTGCGCGGCCTGCGCGGCACGGCGCCCTACCACTGGGACGGCATCCCCGGGGACCCGTACGGCGGCCGCAACACTTCCTCCATCAACGCGGACGTGGCGCCCAACTGCGAGCTCGACGATCAGCAAACCTGCACTCGGTTTCTCGTGGACGGCACGATGGCCACCACCATGTGCGACCAGGCCGACTGTCCCACCAACGACGAGGACAAGGCCGGGCTCCTCGATGCCGAGGACCGCGACGCGCTGGCCCGCTTTATCC
>VXNE01000229.1 GCA_009840715.1 Gammaproteobacteria bacterium | reverse complement strand
ACCACCGGCAGGCCCGTGAGCTCATCCTGTTGTCGGATCTGATCGATGATGAGGATGGCGTGATCGGCGAACTGATGTAGCTGGTGGAGATCTCGGACCGCCAGATCGAGGAATTCCGCGAGCGCCTGAAGCGACGCCGTCCCTTCGAGCCGGTCGCGCTCCGCATGAACCTTGCGGAGGACGAGGTGGCGCGGGTGAAGGTCAACGGACATCGCTGGCCGGGCGTCGAGATCACGCAGGAGAACGTACGGTACTACCCGCTCGGCGACCTCATGGCCCATGCCGTGGGTTCCGTCCGGCGGGTCAACGAGGAGGATGCCAGGCGCCTGGACCAGCGGCGTTACCGGGGCGTGAAGTTCGTCGGGCGCCTGGGGGTGGAGAAGTTCTACGAGGACGTGCTGCACGGGGAGGTGGGCTGGCAGCACATCGAGATCGACGCGCGAGGGCGGATTCACCGCATCCTCGACGAGACGCCGGCGGTCGTGGGACGCGACATCACGCTGCATCTGGACAGCTTCCTGCAGGCCGCGGCGCGCGATGCCCTCGAGGGTCGCAGGGGCGCCGTGGTCGCGGTGGAGCCCAAGTCGGGCGGCATCCTTGCCCTGGTGAGCAACCCGGGCTACGACCCCAATCTCTTCGTCACCGGTATCCGCGCGGATCTCTACGAGGAACTCGCGACCTCCCGGGACGCGCCGCTGTTCAACCGCGCCGTGAAGGGGCGCTACGCACCGGGGTCGACCTTCAAGCCGGTGGTGGCGCTGGGCGGCCTCGCCGCCGGCGCGACCGACTGGGAGCGGGAGATCGTGGACACCGGTGAGTTCCGGCTGCCTGGAGGAAAACGGGTGTATCGGGACTGGAGCTGGACCCAGGGGAATGCCGGAGGGCAGGGAATCGTGCACCTGCGCAAGGCGATCTACCGATCGTCGAACGTGTACTTCTACGACCTGGCGGCGCGCATGGGCGTGGACGCATTGTCGTCCTTCGCGGGCCAGTTCGGCTACGGCGAGGTGACCTCGCTGGACGTCGCGGACGCCGTGCCCGGCGTGCTGCCTTCGGGCGCCTGGAAGCTCGAGAACCGGGGCGAACGCTGGTACGACGGCGACTCCGTCAACCTCGGGATCGGGCAGGGCGATCTCCTCGTGACGCCGCTCCAGCTTGCGACGGTGACGGCGCTCATCGCCAACCGCGGCCGTTGGATCCGGCCCCGCCTGCTGCTCGAGAGCGATGGCGCACAACCCGGTTTCGACCTGGGCGAGCCGCGGCCCCGCGTCCAGGGTCCCACGGACGAGGACTGGGAGCTGCTCGTGGACGCGATGGAGGACGTCGTGCACCGGGGCAACCAGGGCTTCCGGGAGAACGGGATGGCCTGGTTCCACATCGGGCAGGACATCGCCTATCGCATGGCCGGGAAGTCCGGCACGGCGCAGGTCGTCGGCATAGCCCAGGGGGAGGAGTACGACGAGGAGGCGCTCGACGAGTACAGCCGCAAGCATGCCTGGTTCATCGCGTTCGCGCCGGCCGACGACCCGGCCGTGGCGGTCAGCGTGCTGGTCGAGAACGGCGGCGGCGGCAGTTCCGTGGCGGCGCCCGTGGCGCGGGCGGTGATTGACGCCTATCTCTCGCCGACGCTGGCGAAGCGTTAGGAGGTCCCGCACGTGGCAACCACCTATGTCCGCAGCCTCGGGCTCAAGGCCGTCCGTCCGCGGATCTACCTGGAGCACTTCGACCCGCTGCTGCTGCTGGCGCTGGCAGGCGTCGTGGTGTTCGGCATGACGATCCTCTATCGGGACCAGGACGTGCTGTTCGCACAGACGGTCCGTCTCGCCGTCGGGGTCGTCGCGATGGTGCTGGCCGCACAGGTAGACCCGCGCGTGTACCTCCGCTGGACGCTGCCGGTCTATTTCGGCGGCCTCGCGCTCCTCGTCGCCACGCCGTTTCTCGGCGTTACCGTGAACGGGTCCACGCGCTGGCTCGAAGCGCCCGGAGGGCTGCGCTTCCAGCCGTCGGAACTGATGAAAATCGCGATCCCGATGATGCTCGGTTGGTACTTCCATCGCCGTCGGATGCCGCCGCGGTTCGCCGACGTGGCCGTGGGCCTGCTCATTGTCGCGGTGCCGGCCCTGCTGATCGTGCGCCAGCCGGACCTGGGCACGGCGGTGCTCCTTGCCGCTGGCGGACTCGGCGTCATCGTCCTTTCGGGCATTCGCTGGCGATGGATCTTCGCGGCGCTTGCGGTGGCGGCGGCCGCGGCGCCGGGACTCTGGCTGATGCTGCGCGAGTACCAGCGCGATCGCATCCGCACCCTTTTCGATCCGGAGCAGGATCCCATGGGCGCCGGCTGGAACATCATCCAGTCGAAGACCGCCGTCGGCTCCGGCGGCGTGTTCGGCAAGGGACTCGATCAGGGCACCCAGAGTCGGCTCGACTTCCTGCCGGAGAGCCACACGGACTTCATCGTCGCCGTCATCGGCGAGGAACTGGGGCTGGTGGGCGTGACGCTGCTGCTGGTGCTGTACCTGGCGGTGCTAGCACGCGGTCTCTACATCGCGACGCAGGCCTCGACGACCTTCGCCCGGCTCATGGTGGGTGGCGTCATGCTCACGTTCTTCGTCTACGTCTTTGTTAACATCGCCATGGTCTGCGGCCTGTTCCCGGTGGTCGGGGTGCCGCTGCCCCTGGTGAGCTTCGGAGGGACATCGGCCATCTCCCTGCTGGTCGGCTTCGGCATCGTCATGTCCGTCCACACACATCGAAACTGGTAGTGGGACCACGCCTTTTGTACGCGCTCGCACGGGACGGACGCCGCCGCTGGCGCGAACGCGTTTCAGCCGGGCTCCTGGTGGCCCTGTGCGCCGGGTCAAGCCTCGCCGACTACGACAAGCGTACCGACGTGCTGGGGTACGTCGACGAACTGGTGACCCAGCATGGCTTCGATCGGGCGGCGCTGCTCTCGTGGTTCGAGGCAGCCGAGCGGCAGGAGCGGATCCTCGAGGCCATCGCGCGGCCTGCGGAACGCGTCAAGTCCTGGGGCGAATACCGGGCCATCTTCCTGACGAGCCGGCGCATCGAGCGGGGGGTCGAGTTCTGGCGACGGTACGAGGCCACGCTGACCCGGGCGGCCAGCGAGTACCGGGTGGCGCCCGAGGTCGTCGTGGCGATCATTGGAGTCGAGACGAGCTACGGCCGCATCACCGGCAGTTTTCGCGTGATCGACGCGTTGGTGACGCTCGGGTTCGACTATCCGCCGCGCGCTCCCTTCTTCCGCCGGGAGCTGACGCAGTTCTTCCTCCTCACCCGCGAGGAGAACCGCAGTCCACTCGAGTTCTCGGGCTCCTATGCCGGGGCCATGGGCTATGGCCAGTTCATTCCATCGAGCTATCGGGCCTACGCGGTGGACTTCGACGGCGACGGCCGGCGGGATATCTGGAAGAGCGTGGACGACGCCGTTGGGAGCGTCGCCAACTACTTCCAGCGGCACGGCTGGCGGGGCGACGGTCCGGCAGCGGTTCCCGTGGAGGTCGAGGGCGACCGCGCCGACATCGCGGCGAACGAGGGGCTCGCACCGAACTACGACGTCGGGGAACTGCGGCGGCTGGGCGTGCGGGTCGACGCGCTGGCGGACGACGCGAAGGCGGCGCTGTTCCGCATGGAGGGCAGCGACGGCACGGAGTACTGGCTGGGGTTGCATGACTTCTACGTCATCACCCGCTACAACCGCAGCGCGATGTACGCCCTGGCGGTGTTGCAGCTCTCGCAGGAACTGCGCAGGAGGATGGAAGCGGAGGCTTCCGCACCGGTCGCGGTGCGGCGAGCGGCGGGCGCCTTGGGCGCGTCCGCGTGGACCGCCGGCCGTTGATGCCCCGGATGCAGCCGCACCTCGGGCGCCATGGCCTGTGGGTGGGTTTGGTGGCCGCCCTCGCGATCGCGGGGTGCGCGGGGTTCGAACGGGGCGACCGCGCACCGTCCCGGCCGCGCGCCGGCCTCGAAACGCTGCCGGACCCGATGGTGCGCAATGAACGGCGCAGCCGGTGGGGGAACGACGACTACGTCGAGGGCGGGCGCACGTACCGGATCCTGCCGACGGCCGTCGGTTACGACCACGTCGGCGTAGCCTCCTGGTACGGGCTGAAGTTCCACGGTCGCCGGACGTCGAGTGGCGAGACGTACGACATGTACCGGCTGAGCGCGGCGCACCCGACGCTGCCGATACCGGGGTACGCTCGCGTCCGGAACCTGGAGAACGGGCGGGAAACCGTGGTGCGGATCAACGACCGCGGCCCGTTCCACGG
>VXNE01000545.1 GCA_009840715.1 Gammaproteobacteria bacterium | reverse complement strand
CTCCCGGACGCAACGAGCCTTTGCGCAAGGCGCGCCCGCCCGCGTCGCCGTCAGGAAGCACCTACCGGTCCAGCAACCGTCCGTCCGCGTCGCGCAACTCCGGGCCGTGGACGCGGGCGCGCCCGTCGCCGAACTTGCCGTCGCGCTCGCGCAGGGCCCCGTGCAGGCCGCGTTCCCGCACACGCTCCCCGAAACCCAGCGCCGCCGCGGAGTTGTGACCGCGCACGTCGTTCTCCGCGGCGAGCCGCTGGAGCGTGCGCGCGCCCATGAGTTCGAGCGCCAGGTTGATGATGCGCTTGTTGGCCGACAGGAGATCCGGGTCGATCATCGCGAGCCGGTCGGCCAACTGCTCGACTTCCGCCTCGAGGTGCTCCTTCGGCACGGCCTTCAGGACAAGCCCGATGTCCTGCGCCTCGGCCCCGGTGATCATGTCCCCGGTCATCGTCAGCCGCTTGGCCCACTGCGGGCCGACGTTGTAGACCCACATGTTGTTCGGCAGGGCCCCCAGGTCGCGCGCCGGCGGGAAGCCGATCAGCGTGTCGTCCGCGGCGATGACCATGTCGCAGAGCAGCGCCACGTCCGTGCCGCCCGCCAGGCAGTACCCGTGGAGCTGCGCGATGGACGGCTTGTGCATGTCGAACAGCGCCATGCGCAGGCGCTGCGCCCGCTCGAGTTGCCAGGCGTCGTCGTCGACGCTCCGGCTGCCGCGATAGCGCGTCTCCGGCGACTGGACGCGGGAGACCGGCACGTCGCGGTCCGCGCCCGTCAGGTCGTAGCCCGCCGAGAAGGCGCGGCCCGCACCGCGCAGGATCACGCAGTGCACGCCGGTGTCGTTGTCCGCCTCCCAGAGCGCCTCGTTCAGTTCGGTCATGAGTTTCAGCGTGAGGGCGTTCAGCTTTTCGGGCCGGTTCAGGGTGATCCGCGCCCGGCCGTCCTCGACCTCGTACAGGATGCTGTCGAAACCGCTCATTGAAAGACCTCTCCCGCAGGTGGCGAACGCAACCCTACATGCGTGCCGCCCGGCCAACAAGCTCGCGAGGCGGACCCGGTGTCGCTTGCTCCTTCAGCAAAATGCTGAGATAGTCACGGCATTTGCCAAGGAGGTCACCATGGATGAGCACGACCCTTCCCTGGCCAACGCCGCCGCCGAACGCCTCGGTGGGCCGGAGACCCTGGGTTGCGAGGTCCGTTCGGACGCCGACCTGGTCAGGGTGATCGAGAACGGGCTGCCGACCGAGTGCCTGAAGGCCCTCCGCGAGCATGGCGTGTCGGACCAGGAGATCCACGTACTGATCATCAACCCGCGGACGCTCTCGCATCGGCGGCTCAAGGCACAGCGGCTGACGTTGGAGGAGTCCGACCGGGCGGCGCGCGTCGCCCGGTTGCTCGCACTGACCGAGCACACGTTCGCGAACCGTGAGAAGGCTAGCAAGTGGCTGCACCTGGAGCTCGAGATCCTCAAGGGCCGGCGTCCAATAGACATGATTCGGACCAACGCCGGCGCCCGGATCATCGAGACTCTGCTGGCACGCATCGCCTGGGGCGTGCCTCCTTGAGCGATTGCCTTGGGATCGGCCAGGCGGACGGACCTGACTTCACTCCATCCAGACGGCACTGAGCGATGTTTCTCTGGCGGTTGTCAGCGGCCGACCACGCCGAACGCTTCGACGGCGGCTACGGCATGTTGTACGACGGTCGCTGGAACACCCGGGGGCGCCCGATCACCTACTGCGCCTCCGGACCGGCCGTCTGCGTGCTCGAGCGGCTCGTACACATCAAGGATGCCTCTGCCCTGCCGGACGACACCATGGTCGTACAGTACGACGTCCCGGAAGACATCGCGCTGGACATCCGCCCTCTCGAGCAGTTGCCCCCGTCGTGGCGAACCGACGCGGACGGGACGCGATCGATTGGCGACGCATGGCTGGACGGCGTGTCCGCCCCGCTGCTGGTGGTTCCGTCCGCGGTAGTTCCGGTAGCGCGGTCCAACGACCGAAACATCCTCGTGAACCATCGCCATCCGGATGCCGGACGCATCGCGATCACTCGCATCGAACCCTTCGAATTCGACCCCCGCTTGTTCGAGTTCGCGTAACGGCGCCGCGAGGCGTGCCGGGCCCCGCTATCATCCGGCCGACACGTTGGGATGAGACGCAGCGATGGCCGAGAGGCTGGCCGGCAAGCGAGCCTTGGTGACCCAGGCGAACGATTTCATGGGCCCGGCGACCGTCGAGGTGTTTCGCGAGGAAGGCGCCGAGGTGCTGGTGGACACGCGCGACCTGCGCGATGCCGGCGCGTGCGACGCCGCGGTCTCGGAAGCGGGCCGCGTCGATGTCCTCGTCGCGAACCTCGCCTCCCCCAACTACGGCGGGACGGCGACGACCGACCTCCGCGACGCCGACTGGCGCACCCCCTTCGACATGATGGTCCACGCGCTCCACCGGCTCACGCGGGCCGTCCTGCCGCAGATGATCGAGCGGCGCGCCGGTAAGATCGTGGTTTACGGCAGCGCCTCCGCGCTCAAGGGCATGCGCACGCTCGCGGCGTACAGCGCGGCGCGCGCGGCACAGGTCGGGTACGTGCAGGCGGTGGGCGTCGAGGTCGCCCCGCACAACGTCCAGGTGAACCTCATCGCCCAGAACTACGTCGAGAACCCGGACTACTACCCGCCGGAGTTGATGGAGCGGGAGTCGTTCAAGCGGTCCCTCAAGCGCCAGGTCCCCGCCGGGCGGCTCGCGACGCCGCGCGAGGACGCCCTGCTGGCCGTCTTCCTAGCCAGCGAGGAGAGCAACTTCTTCGTGGGCCAGGCCATTCCGTTCTCCGGGGGCTGGGTGCAATAGGCCCACGCCGCACAGGCGAGGGAGGCTACTGGCCAATCGTCGGCGCCAGCTCAAGCACGCGGCCGTCGGGATCCTTCCCCACCCACCGCCCGTCACCGCGCGCCACGAATCCCGCCGGCTCCGGGACACGATCGTCTTCGGCCTCCCACTGCAGGACCAACGTCGGGCCGGCCGAGGCACCGGCGCGCAGGCGCAGCGCGAAGTGAATGGCCTCGTGGCGGGCGTGCGGCGTGACCCAGGCGCCCCCGGCGTCCGGCGCGACCCGCAGACCCAGGGTCTCGTAGAACGCCTGGCTCGCGGCGAGGTCGGCGACGTGCACGCAGTACACGACCCCGCCTGGCGCCCGCGGTCCCGCACCCATCGCCGCTTCGAACGGCGTCCTCTCCCACGGGTGGGTGTTGAAGAACAGTTCGTGGCCGTCGGGGTCGTACACGGTGAAATGCCCGCACTCGTTCTCCGGCAACGGCACGCCCGCGTCGTCCACCGCCAGCGGCTGCTGGTCTGCACGGATGTTGTAGCCCGTGACGCGCACCCCGCCGCGCCTGAGTTCCGTCATCAGCTTGTGGATGTGCGCGCCGCGGAAGTTGATCACGTCGCCCTCGAGGAAGGTCATGAAGGTCAACACGTCCGCCCCTTGGGCCAGCGAGACCCGCAGTCCTGGTGCGTCTTCGCCCGTGGCGACGAAACCGAGCTCCCGGTAGAAGGACACGGTCTCGTCGAGGCATTCGGTCTGGAGACAGAGGTTGTAGAAGCCGAGCGGCCGCTTCAGTGGGCCCGCGCTCATCGTTGTCCCGCCATTCGTGGTCCGACAATGCGTGGCGGTTGCAGCATACGCGCATGCCCGCGGCGCGGGATGACGGCGGCGCTGGCAATCCCCCCGACACGCCCGAATAATCCCGGAACGCTGACCCTGGAGCTTCCATGACCACGATCGTCAACACCCATTCGGGCCAACTCCGCGGACGTGAGAAAGACGGCGTCCTGCTCTTCGCAGGGGTTCCCTACGCGGCCCCGCCCGTCAAGGGACGACGATTCCGCGCCGCGGCGCCCCACGAGGGCTGGTCCGGCATACGGGACGCCCGCAAGTTCGGGCCCGGGGCGCCGCAGGTGGCCACGGGCGGCATGGCCGACCCGGTGGCGGTACGGTGGGACGAGGATTGCCTGACCCTCAACGTGCAGACGCCCGCGCTCGACGACGCCGGGCGTCCGGTGCTCTTCTGGATCCACGGAGGCGCGTACCGCATCGGCCAGGGCGCCATGCCCTGGTACAACGGGGCCCGGTTCTGCGCGAACGGGGACATCGTCACGGTCACCATCAACTACCGTCTCGGGGCGCTCGGCTTCACCGACCTCTCCCGCTTCGGCGCCGAGTTCGCGACCTCCGGCGTAAACGGCATCCTGGACCAGATCACTGCCCTCGAGTGGGTGCGCGAGAACATGTCTCTAATAAACATCTAC
>VXNE01000407.1 GCA_009840715.1 Gammaproteobacteria bacterium | reverse complement strand
TTCTGCCAGGTGTTCCCCGGGGGGTAGTATGTCCCCTTGTTCCCGGGGAAGTCCCGCTGGCCGGGCCAGTTTTCCTGGATCTCGGCGAGCGTACCGAAGTCCCGCGGATGGAACTGCACGTTGACGCCCGCGACCGTGCCGGGCTCCTTCGGGAGGGACTCACCGAGCTCGTATCGCCCTGACTGAACTCCGGCCAGGCCCGACCCCGGCGCGCCGCGACAGACGTTCCAGTCCCCGGCCACGATCCCCGTACCGGCGCCCTGGGCGGCCATCGAACGCGACGCCACGGCCACGTCCGGTACCTGCACGATGGCCATGTAGCCGCAGTCACCGTTGCGTTCCAGAAGTCGGGTCTGGGTCGTCCCGCGGTGCCACGCGAGGTCCGATGGGCAGACGGTCTCGAGGAACGAGTCCCCCAGGCGGATGTGTGTATTCGTGAGGTTGCCGCCTGCGGCCATCCGCGGGTCGCGGAAGACCACCGGCGCATCGAACGCCGCCGAGAGCACGCCGCTCGTCCACTCCAGGTCCCGCGCGACCAGGCATATCTGGCGCAGGCGGAGCGCCGGATCGGCGGCCACGCGCGTCAGCGCCGGTTGCCGCCGCCCTCCGTTCCGGCCTTCCGGGCTTTCCGGCGTCGCCGTACCCCGTACGTGCCCCGGTTGATCTTGCCGCGCCGCGTGCGAATGTCGCCCTTGCCCATGCGTTCCGTCCCGTCAGAGTCCCCAGCATTCTAGCTCGTTGGCGAACACCAGCGGCCCGGCGTAGTACTGCTCCAGGGCCGTGCGGCTCTGGGTCTCGCGCCCGAGCGTCCGCGACGTCCGGTAGCCGAGCACGACCATCCGGGCGTCGGCACGCTGCGCGATCCGCCCGATCTGGGAGGGGCGCACGTACCGTTCCCGTACGAGTCCGCGCGCGCCCTCGGGGATGGCCAGGTGAATGACGAGGGCGTCGACGCCCTCCGCGAAGCCCGCCACCACGTCCTTGCGGTTGCTGAAGTTGCCGGTGAAGACGATGGTCTGCCCCGCGACCTCGACCCGCCAGGCCACGCTCGGCATGTCCCCGTGGTGGACCGGGATCGCGGCCAGGGTCAGGTCGTCGGTGCCGAAGCGCGCCCAGCGGCGCTGACCGGTCGCCGGGACGTCGCGGACGCTGATGCGATAGCCCTCCGGGTCCCGGAACGTCAGGTAGTCGGCCAGGCCCGGATACGCGCCCTGCCGCCCGAGCAGCCGTTCCAGGAGTTCGCGGGTGGAAGGATACGTGTCGTTGCCGTCCGGACCGAACACCGGCAAGGGCCGCGTCCTGCCGTCCGATCCCGCCACGAAGCTCGGGAAGTCCGCCGTCCGGTCGGCGGCCACGTTCGTGAACACCACCGCGTCGAGGTCGGCGAAGTCCGCGCCCGCCTCCCCGAAGCGGACCGCGCTCCCCGGGCCGGGATCGACCAGCAGCACCGCTCTCTGGTCGCGCCACACCAGGTAGCTCGCCGCCCCGCGGTCATCGAGTTCGTACCCGCCGGATCCGAGAATCTGGATCCAGACCCCCTCGTCGCCGCAATACGGAGCCTCCAGCGCGAGTCCCGTCGTACCGCAACCGATGCAAAGCCCGGTCAGCATCGCGCGACGCAGGAAGGCCCCCGGGCCCGCGCCAGCCCGTACGTGCCTACGGCCGATCACGGCAGCGCGTCGATAGCGGCAAGGGCCGCGGTGGCGTCCGCCTCGTCCGGCATCCGCCAGTCGCCGCGCGGCGACAGGCTGACGGTGCCGACCTTGGGTCCCGGCGGAAGGGTGGTGCGCTTGAACTGCGCCAGGTGGAAACGCTGGAAGAAGACGCGCAGCCATCGCTTGATCTCGTCGGGGGGGTAGTCGGCGCCGAAGGCAAGCCCCGCGAGCGCGAAGATCTTGGCCGGGCCCGCGCCGGTGCGCAGGAGGTGGTAGAGGAAGAAGTCGTGCAATTCGTACGGGCCGAGGATCGCTTCCGTACGCTGGCCGATGCCGCCGTCGGAAGACGGAACCAGCTCCGGGGTGATCGGCGTTTCGAGCACCCGGTGCAACACTTCGGCCAGCGGCTCCGCCGCGCGGTGCCGCGCGTACCAGCGCACCAGGTAGGCGATCATGGTCTTCGGCACGCTGGCGTTGACGTTGTAGTGCGCCATGTGATCCGCGTTGAAGGTGCACCATCCGAGGGCGAGTTCCGACAGGTCGCCCGTCCCGACCACCAGGCCTCCAACCCGGTTCGCAACATCGAACAGGATCTGCGTACGCTCCCGCGCCTGCGCGTTCTCGAAGGTCACGTCGTGGTCGCCGCCGTGGCATATGTCCTCGAGGTGCTGCGTCACGGCCGCGTCGATGGGAATCTCCCGGATCGCGGCGCCGGCGGCACGCGCCAGCCCCTTGGCCGAGGCGTTCGTGTGCCCGGATGTTCCCGGCCCCGGCATCGTAATCGCATGCAGGGCATCCATCCCGAGCCGATTCAGTTCGAGAGCGTCGAGGCAGACCAGGAACGCCAGTGTCGAGTCGAGACCGCCGGACAGCCCGATCACCAGTTGACCGATGTCGGCGCTGCGCATCCGGCTCGCGAGCCCTGTCGCCTGGATGGCCAGCACCTCGCGGGCGCGGGCATCGAACTCGTGCTCGTCCTCCGGCACGAACGGATGCCGGCCGTATTCGCGGTGGGTGTCCGACAGCGACCGGCGCCAGCCGGCGTCCGCTTCCACGGTCACGTGCGACCCGCGTCGGGGGCTGTGCGCGAAGGTCGCGTTGCGGGCCCGGTCGTGACGCAGCTTCTTGCAGTCAAAGTCGACCGCGAGGCGCGTGCCGTCGAGGGCGAAGCGTTCGGATTCCCCAAGCAGGCGGCCGTTCTCCGCCGCGATCAGGTGCCCGCCAAAGACGAGGTCCTTCACCGACTCGGTAGGCCCGCTGCCGGCGTAAAGGTAGCCGCAGATCAGCCGCGCGCTCTGCATGCGCACCAGGTCGCGCCGGTAGTCGGCCTTCGCCACCAGTTCATTGGAGGCCGACAGGTTGACCACGATCTCGGCGCCAGCCAGCGCATGGGCGACGCTCGGTTGCGCCGGGGCCCAGAGGTCCTCGCACAGCTCGATCGCGAACCGGAACCCCCACAGATCGAAGACCTGGTCGCGCCGCATCTCGAAGCGGCCGAGTTCCTCGTCGCGCACCGTCGCGGCGACTTCTTCGCCGGACGCGAACCAGCGCAGCTCGTAGAACTCCTCGTAGTTCGGGTTCGCGGTTTTCGGCACGGCCCCGAGCACCCGGCCGCGCAGGCACACGAAGGCGGCGTTCAGCAGCCTCCCGTCCGCGAGCCGCCACGGCGCACCGACGACGAGGGCCGCCTCGCCGCTCGACCGCGCGATCTCGGCGAGCGCCGAGCGGGCTTCCTCGAGGAGCAGGTCCGTCGTGTTGTGGTCCGCGATGTTGTAGCCCGTGACCGACAGTTCCGGCGTCAGGACGAGGGACGCCCCGGCCCTTGCCTCCGCCTCGCACGCCGCCAGCAGCGTCCGCGCGTTCGCCCGCGGGTTGCCGACCGTAACCGCAGGCGCTACGGCAGCCGCCCGGAAGAACCCGTGGTCCGTGTAGTCCATCGCGGCATTGTAGCCCCGGCCCGGCATGGCGGGCGTGAGAATCCGCCGCGCTGAACGTACAATCGGCAGCCCGCCCGGACCGCCTTAAGCGTCGCGGTGACGGTCCAGCCAACACGACAGACACGGGGGAAGGCATGAATTTCGAGTTCTCCGACGAGCAGAACCTGCTGCGCGAGCAGGCCGCCGGATTCCTGGGAGACAACTGTCCGCCGAGCGCGGTGCGGGCCATCCTCGAAGGCGACGCGCCGTTCGACGCCGACCTCTGGAAGCAGATCGCCGAGCTGGGCTGGACCGCGACGACCATTCCCGAAGCCCACGGCGGGCTCGGACTGTCCTATCTCGAACTCTGTGTCATCGCCGAGGAACTCGGCAGGGCCGTGGCCCCCGTACCCTATTCGTCGTCCGTCTACCTGGCCACCGAGGCGCTCCTCCTCGCCGGCAGCGAAGCGCAGAAAGAGGCCTGGTTGCCGAAACTGGCCGAGGGCAAGGCCATCGGCACGTTCGCCTTGTCCGAGGGTCCCGGCCACCCGTCTCCGCGCTCCCTCGCAACGCGCTCCGCGGGCGGCAGGCTGACCGGTTCGAAGCTGCCGGTCGCCGACGGCGACGTGGCGGACTTCGCGGTGGTCGTGGCCGGCAGCGATGCCGGTGACGGCGCGAGCCTTTGCCTGGTCCCCCTCGACGGGGGCGGAGTCGCGCGCCGCCCCGTCGAAACCCTGG
>VXNE01000667.1 GCA_009840715.1 Gammaproteobacteria bacterium | reverse complement strand
TTTATGTCGGTGTTTGCGGCGTCCTACGCGATCTTCCACGCGGGTTGCACGACGGTTTCGGCCGCGTCTGACAGGACATCCACCGCCACCAGCACGCGTGTGTATGTCATCTCGAGTCCTGTGGGTCCCTCGGAAGCGGGCATGATAGCGTGCGGCCGTCAGCGAATTGGTCTGCAGGTCGCGTCCGTGGCGGAACACGGTGGTGCAGCGTTGCGACCGTGGCTCGTCCGGCCACCCTCCGCCTTGGCGGGCACGGACTCCGGCCCGTTCGCGAGACATCCAGCGCAACGACCCACCGCTGATGCGGGATTGCCCCCCGCACGCCCGCCGCGTAGGCTCCCGGCCCTCGCGGGCGGTCCTTCGCAGCTTGAGTCCCGGTGACATCCTCGACCGAAACGAACTTCCTCGGCAGCGTGCGCAGCATGTTCGACCGCGCGGCGCGTGCTCTTGCCGTGCCGTCAGATCTCGTGGAGGCGATCCGCGAGTGCAACTCCGTCATCCAACTGCGCTTTCCGGTGCGCCTGCGAGGCGGCTACCGGACGTTCTGCGGCTGGCGCGCCGTGCACAGCGAGCACCGCCTGCCCGTCAAGGGCGGCATCCGCTTCGCGCCCATCGTCGACCAGCAGGAAGTCGAGGCGCTCGCGTCGCTCATGACGTTCAAGTGCGCGCTGGTCGACGTGCCGTTCGGCGGCGCCAAGGGTGGGCTCGCCATCCGGCCCAGGGACTACACCGAGGACGAACTGGAACTCATCACCCGCCGCTTCACGCAGGAACTCGCGGACCACGGCTACATCGGCCCGAGCCGCGACGTGCCGGCGCCCGACATGGGGACCGGCGAACGGGAAATGGCCTGGATGGCGGACGAGTATCGCGCGCTGTACCCGTCCGACATCGACGCGCTCGCCTGCGTCACCGGCAAGCCGGTCACCCAGGGCGGGATTCCCTACCGCCGACAGGCCACGGGAAGCGGCGTGCACTACGTGGTCCGCGAGTTCTTCGCCCATCCCGAGGACGTCGCGCGCACCGGCCTCGACGGTGGCCTCGAAGGCAAGGCCGTCATCGTCCAGGGCTTCGGGAACGTCGGCTTCAACACGGCGCGCTACCTTGTCGAGGAAGAGGGTGTCCGCCTGGTCGGCGTCATCGAACGCGATGGCGCGATCCTGTCGGATGCCGGCCTCGCGCCTGATGACGTCGCGGAGCACCGTCGTGAAACACGCGGCGTCAAGGGTTTTCCCGGCGCCCGCTTCGTCGCCGACGGTGGTTCGGTGCTGGCCGCGGATTGCGACATCCTCGTGCCGGCGGCAGCGGAGAACCAGGTCACGATGGACAATGCGGCCCGCATCGCCGCACCGCTCATCGTGGAGGCCGCGAACGGGCCCGTGAGCTTCGCCGCGGAGCGGACGCTGCTCGAGCGCGGCAAGGTGATACTCCCCGACCTGCTGGTCAACGCCGGGGGCGTTACCGTCAGTTACTTCGAGTGGGTCTCCAATGTCTCGCACATGCGCTTCGGCCGGCTGTCGCGCCGCCTCGATGTCCAACGCAACCGCCACATCGTCGAGATGATCGAGGCCGCCACCGGCAAACCCGTGCCGGACGCCCTGAAGGCGCCCCTGCTCCGCGGCAACGAGGAGATCGACCTCATCCGGGCCGGCCTCGAGGACACGATGCGGGACGCGTACCGCGCGACGCGGGAGACCATGCTCGCGTCTCCCGCCATCGACGACCTGCGCACCGCGGCTTTCGCCTGCGCGCTCGAGAAGGTCGTGCGCTCCTACCGGGAAATGGGGCTCGCCTGACGCGGAGCGCCTGCCCGGCTATCCGCCCTTGAGCGACGCGTGCGCCGCCGCGATCAGGCCCAGCGTGCGGGGGTCGTCGCTCGCCACGAGTTGCATCTTGTTCATCACGTAGCCGAAGGCGATCTCGGCCTTCGGGTCCGCGAAGCCCAGCGAGCCGCCGGCGCCGCCGTGGCCGAACGCGCCTTCCTGGCCGAGACTGCCGTTCCGATTGAGCGAGAACCCGAGCCCGAAGCGCGTCCGGATCCGCATCACTTCGTCACGGCCGTCAGTCGCTTCCGCGGACGCCCGCGCCATGGTCTCGTCGGTGAGCATGCGGATGCCGTCGACGCCGTCGCCGATGAGGGAGGCGTACATGCGCGCCAGCGAGCGGGCGTCGGTGACGCCGTTCCCCGCGGGGATCTCGGCGGCGCGGAACGCCCGGGTGTTCATGTCCACCGGTTCCGTCGTAGATGGCCGGTTGAGAAAGGAATCCGGGTCCCTGGCCGTTTCGAGGAGCGTGCGCCGGTCCTCCGTCTGGGCCTGGTCGTCGATCGCGGTGTCCTGCAGCTCGATCCCGATCATCGTGGCCACCGGCTCTCCTCGCTTTCGGGAAGGCCGATCCAGAAGTCGAGACCGAGCGGGCCGGCGACCTCGTCGGCGAAGAACGTCCCCACGCTCTTGCCACTGATCCTCCGGACCACCTCGCCCACCAGCCAGCCGTAGGTCCCGGCGTGGTAGCCGTGCGTGGTCCCCGGCTCCCAGACCGGGCTCTGCGCCGCGAGCGCCTTCACGGGCGGGTCCCACGCCAGCCATTCGTCCGCCGTCAGCGGGTTGTCGAAGACCGGAAGCCCGACCTCGTGGGACAGCAGCCAGCGCACCGGGATGTCCTGCTTTCCGGCGGCGGCGAACTCGGGCCAGTACTCGGCCACCGGGGCGTCGAGATCGAGTTCGCCCCGCTGGGCAAGCAGGTGCGCGCAGACCGCGGTCGCCCCCTTCGTGCTCGAGAACACCAGGACGATGCTGTCCTCCGCCCACGGCCGGCCGGTCTCCTGGTCCGCCACGCCGCCCCAGAGGTCGACCACCTTCACGCCGCGGTGATACAGGCTGAAGGCTGCGCCGACATCGCCGTGCTGCTCGAAGTTGGCGGCAAAGGCGTCCCGTACCCGCTCGAAGCCGGGCGCCACGGTCCCGTGAATCTGCGCCACCTCCGACGCATCGCCGGGGCCTGCCCGCGAAGTGCCGGCAAACGCGCCGCCGAGGGCCACCATCGACAGCCGGCCGAAGTCGCGGCGCGTGAGTTTCTGTAGACGTGTTCGAGTCATGGAAGTCGCCCCTTTTCAACGTGAGTGCAGCAGCAAGACGGAGTCCACTATCGTAAGGGAGGGAGGGCCGATAGTGGAGGCCGGTAACGAACCCTTCAGGCGGGCGACGGTCGAGGCGATGCGGAGCCGCTTCGCGACGGCAGGAATCGCGGGGCGTCCCTCCAGAACTTGGACACCAACCGGTGTCCGGCGATGCCTTCCTCCTCCACGAACGCACGCAGGGCGTCCCAGTCGATCTCGTCCACGCGCGCGCGGGCCACGCTCAGCGCCTGCGTCAGGGACGCCGTGTCGTCCCAGTGGCCGCAGGCAGCCAGGCGGTCCATCAGGCAGTGCGTCGGGGTGATGATGCGGAGGGGTCCTTCGCTGGTGCCGATCTCCCAACACTCCGACACTGGCACCGTCCGGTTGCCAAAGGCGAGCGGGGCCGCGGGAAACTCCAGGTACCACTGCGCGCTCGGGTGCGTGAACACGCTCTGTCGAGGATCGCGCGCACGAACGAACCCCAGCCGCGCAAGGACCGGCTCGATCTCCGCAAGCAGGTGTCCAGTCACGAAATCGAGATCGTCCGACGGTTGCCCGCCGCCCGAGTGGATGTCGACGGCTGCGCCGCCGCTGAGCACGGTCGTGACCCCGGCGTCATCGAGTTCCGCATGCACAAGCGCCGCAAACTCGATGAGCGGCATGCCGCTGCGCACCCCGCGCATGCCTCAGGCCTTGCCCTGCCGCCGGGGCCGGCGCCGTGTCACGTATCGCCGCGCGTACGTCGCCTCGGGCAGCAGGTCGACCATCTCGAGCAGGAACTTCTCAAGTGCCGAGGCGATGGGTCCGCGGCCCCAGTAGTAGAACCGCGTGTTGCCCTCCATTCGGCTGACGATCAGGCCGACGCCCTCGAACTTGCGCAACTGGCGCTGCACCGGCGCCAGCGCCTGCTCGTGGACGCGCGCGATCTCGGCAGCGTACCCGCGCCCGCACGCCGCCAGGTACATGAGCGTGTGGTAGGCCGTGACGCTCCCGAAGAGGTGGCGTAACGGTTCCTCCGATATCTCGATACGGGTCATCTGACCACCTAAGATAGAGGTGTTACTACCTCATTTTAGCGTAGCTACACGCAGGTCAATCAAGAGCGCACGAGCGGATCAGGATGCGTGTTGGTGGTGGTGGTCGGGGCGGCCGGATTTGAACCGGCGACCACCACACCCCCAGTGTGGTGCGC
>VXNE01000485.1 GCA_009840715.1 Gammaproteobacteria bacterium | reverse complement strand
GCGGGGGGGGGGGCCCCCCCGGGGGCCGGGCACGCCGACGGGCAGGGGGCGCGCCTGGCGGGGGGGGGGGCGCCCGCCGGCGCCCCACGCGGCGTGGTGATCGAGGTGGACACGATGATGGGACGCGCCGGGGTCCGTTCCGTGGGGCAGGCGGTTGCGCTGGCGCGCCGCGTCGTTGCCGCGCCCGGCCTCCGTTTCCGCGGCGTGATGAGCCACCAGGTGTTGCGCGGCGCTGGGGACCGGGCCAACCGGTTCGCGGAAGGTGGGGGCTACATCGAACGCGCGCTGGAAGCCAGGCGGGCGATCGAGGACGCGGGCATCGCCGTGGACATAGTCTCTACCGGAGAGTCGTGGACGTACGACGTGGCGGCCACGTATCCCGAGGTGACGGAGATCGAAGGCGGTACGTACGTCTTCCTGGAAGTGCCGTATGCCTACATGCGCGAGTTCCGCTACGCGCTGCGGGTCATGGGCCGGGTGGTGGCTCGCCCGGACCCCCGGACGGCGATCGGTGACGTGCCCATCGACGCCATCGGCGCTCCGAACGGCCTGCCGACCCTGGAGGGTCCTGACGGGGTGGCGGTGACCGCGATCGACCACCACGGCGTCGTGCTGTCCGGGGACGCCGATCTGTCCCTCGGCATCGGCGACCCCTTCTTCCTCCTGACGCACCAGCAGGACGTGACGGTGAACCGGTGGGACCGGTACGTGGGCGTGCGCGACGGACGTGTCGAGCGAATCATCGAAGCGCCGGCCCGTGGGTGCGTGCACTGACTCGCCCGGGACGCTACTGGACAACGCGTACGGGCTCCGTCAGTCTCCGGCCCTTGTTCCATGGTCCGACGGAGGGTGCCGGTGACGTCGCTCAAACGGGTGCTCATCGCCAACCGCGGCGAGATCGCGATTCGTGTCGCCAGGGCCGCGGCCGGTCTCGGCATGGACTCGGTGGCGGTCTACGCACCGGAAGACGCGCTCTCGCTGCACACTCGGGTGACGACCGAGGCGCGCGAGATCGGCGCCCCCGGCGGGGACCCGGTGGCCGCTTACCTGGACGCCGACGCGCTGATCCGGGTAGCGCTCGAGAGCAGCTGCGACTGCGTGCATCCCGGCTACGGCTTTCTCGCCGAGAACGCCGCCTTCGCCGAGCGCTGCGCGGCGGCCGGCCTCACGTTCGTCGGCCCCACGCCGGCGGCGCTCGCGCTGTTTGGAGACAAGCTGCTCGCGCGGTCTCTCGCCCGCTCGCTCGACATCCCGGTCGTGCCGGGAAGCTCCCGGCCGCGCGCCACCGCCGGGGAAGCGGAGGAAGTCGCCGCGACGGTGGGGTACCCGGTGATGCTGAAGGCGGCGGCGGGCGGCGGCGGGCGCGGCATGCGCGTGGTCGAGTCGGCGGACGGCATGGCCGAGGCCCTCGAGCGTTGCAGGAGCGAGGCGGAAGGCGCGTTCGGCAGCGGCGCCGTGTTCGTCGAACGCCTGGTGGAGCGTCCGCGCCACATCGAGGTGCAGGTGCTTGGCGACGCGGACGGGCACGTCGTACACCTCGGGGAACGCGACTGCTCGGTGCAGTTGCGTCACCAGAAGGTGATCGAGACGGCGCCGGCGGCGGGACTCCCGGAGGCGTTGCGGGCGCGCGTCCTGGCGGATGCCGTCGCGCTGGCGCAGGGCGGCGAGTACGTCAACGCGGGCACGATCGAGTTTCTCGTGGTGCCAGAGCGCGACGAGCACTTCTTCATCGAGGCGAACGCGCGCATCCAGGTGGAACACACCGTGACGGAGGAAGTCACTGGCGTCGACCTCGTGGAGACGCAGTTCCTGCTTGCGGACGGCGCGTCGCTGGCGTCGCTGGGCCTCGCGGAAGCGCCGGGGGTCTTCGGCTACGCAGTCCAGGCGCGCGTGGCGGCGCGGGGCGCCGGGACGCTCGACGCGTACAAGGAGCCGTCCGGGCGCGGCATCCGCGTCGACGCCTGCGGTTATGCGGGATACGCACCGCACCCGCAGTTCGACCCGCTCCTCGCCAAGGTGGTCTGCACGTCCACCTCCGAGGCGTCCCTGGCCTCCGCCATGGACCGGGCCGGCCGCGCGCTCGGCGAGTTCCACATCGCCGGCGTGCCGACGAACAGGGCGCAGCTCCAGGCGATCCTCGCCGACCCGGATGTGCGAGCCGGGAACGCCAGGACCTCGCTGCTGGGCGAGAAACCGGAGCTGATGGACGCCGCGGAGCCCGCGAACGGGGGCGCGCTGGCGTTGCTTCAGACCCGGGCGCCGGCCAGCGGGCGCGGAGACGACGGCACACGCGCCGGGGCCTCCCGCGCGCTTGCGCCGCTCGAGCCGGGACCGGACGACGTGTCGGTGGCATGTCCGCTGGCGGGCTCCGTCGTGGCGGTGGAGGCCGCGCCGGGCGATGCGCTCGCTGCGGGGGATCCGCTGCTCGTCATCAGCGCGATGAAGATGGAGACGGTCGTGGACGCGCCCTGCGACGGGGTCGTCTCCGCAATGCAGCCGCTCGGGGCGGGAGACGGGGTCGCCGCCGGTCAGGTCGTGGCGTTATTCGCGCCGGCGGACGGAGTCGCGGTGGAGGACAGTGCGAAGACGGCCCCGCGGGAGACGTGGGCGCCGGTGCTGGAAGACGTCGCCGCCATGCGCAGCCTGGCCCTCGCGCGGCTCGCTCCGGGATCGGAGGACCCGGGCGTGGTGCGCCAGCGGAGCCGGGGCAAGCTGACCTGCCGGGAGCGCATTGAACTGCTCCTCGACGAAGGCTCGTTCCGAGAGGTGGGAAGCGTCGCCGGGTTCGCCTCCTACGACGAGGAAGGGGCCGTGGCCGCCTTCACGCCGGCGAACCACGTCGGCGGCTGGGGCAGGATCGAGGGCCGCTCGACGATCGTGTGCGCCGACGATTTCACCTCGCGGGGCGGGCACGCGGACGGCGCCATCGGGGCGAAGAGCGGCCACCTCGACCGCCTCGCCCTGGAGATGCGCGTTCCGTCCGTCCGCCTCCTCGACGGGTCGTCCGGCGGCGGGAGCGTCGCCGCAATGGTGCCTCAGCAGGGGAAAGACGGGGAGAGCACCGCCAGGGAGAGCAGCGGCGCCATCACGGCCGGGCGGCCGCGGGTGGCCGGCGGGGGAGGTTCGTTCCTGCCCGGTCACCTTGGCAGTTCAATGTACACCGAGCAGCTTTGTACGGTGCCCGTCGTGAACATGCTGCTCGGCAGCGTCGTCGGCATCGGGGCGGCCAAGGCCGTCCTCGGCCACTTCTCCGTCATGGTCCGCGACATCGCGCAGCTCTTCGTGGCGGGTCCGCCGGTGGTGCAGCACGCGATGGGCTACGACATCACCAAGGAGGACCTCGGGGGCTGGCACATCCACTGCCGCAACGGGTCGGTGGACAACCTGGCCGAGACGGAGGAGGAGGCCGCGGCGATGACCCGGCTCTTCCTGTCCTACCTGCCCCCCAGCGTCTACGAAACGCCGCCGTCGGCGCCGCCCGACCCCGACGATCCGCCCGACCGGCGGGACGAGGAGCTGTTCACGCTCGTGCCGCGCCAGCGCACGACCACCTTCGACATGCGGCGCGCGATCGCCCTCATGGCTGACCGGGACTCCTTTTTCGAGATCGGCCCGCTCTGGGGCACCGACCAGATCACCGGGTTCGCCCGTTTCGATGGCTACCCCCTCGGGATACTGGCTTCGGACAGCCAGCACGCCAACGGCGGCGCGCTGACGGCGGACGGCTGCCGCAAGCTGACCCGGCACCAGGATCTCTGCGACCTGTTTCACATGCCGATCCTCAACCTGGTGGACAACCCGGGCTTCGCCGTCGGGCTCGAGCACGAGGTGGCGGGCACCATTCGCCGGGGCGGGGAATGGATGATCGCCTTCGCCCAGGTCACGGTCCCGATCTTCACCGTGCTCATGCGGAGGAGCTTCGGGGTGGCGGGGAACAACTACGCGACCCCCCGCTCGCGCCCGTCGGTGCGCGTGGCGTGGCCCGCCGCTGACGTCGGCGGCATCCCGCCCGAGGGCGGCATCGAGGCGGCGTACCGGCGCCAGCTCGCGGAGGCGGAGGACCCGGAGGCGTTCCGCGCGGAACTCATGGCCCGCATCGAGAGCGCCCGCGGGCCGGTGGGCCCGCTGTCGAAGTTCCAGATCGAGGAGATGATCGATCCCCGCGATACGCGGCGGCTCATCTGCGAATGGGTCGAGACCGCGTACCGGATCGTCTCGCAGCCGTCCCGGCTGACGCCCCGCACGCTGCAGTTCCGGCCGTAGGGGCGGGGCTCGTCTTGCGCCAGGCGAAGCTTGGTGAAGGGGGAAGTTGC
>VXNE01000012.1 GCA_009840715.1 Gammaproteobacteria bacterium | reverse complement strand
CTTCTGCGTCAGCCACTGGTCGCGCGTGACGTTCGGGTCCCGGTTGCGCGACGCTTCTTCGCGCTGGTAGCGGCGGAAGTCCTCGAAGGCGTCGATCTCGGGCTTCAGCTCCCGGACGATGAGTTCGATCATGATCGCGTCGTCGAGGTAGCCGAGCACCGGCACGCTGTCGTGGATGATGTCTTCGGGGTTGGCGAAATAGGACAGCGCGGACAGGACGTTCCGGCGTTCCTGGACCGGCAGTTTCCACTCGCTGTCGCGCAGCATGTCGACCAGGCTCGCGACGCGTCCGATGCGCTGCGAGACGAAGTTCGGCACGTTCCCGCCCTGCACCACTTCGATCATCGCTTCCGCGCGGCCGATGACGTCGTCCGGGGCGGCGCTCTTGGCGCTTTCCTGGGCGCGTTTCATGGCGGTGCGGAAGTACGCGAGGTCCTTCTCCTCGAGATCGAAGGTGATGCGAAGCGACATTGCGCCCTCCCGTGCCGATTGCGCGGCGACTATACCATCATCGATTTCCGGCGAGCCGCAGCGCCTCGCGTAGCACGCCGTGCAGTTCCTGCTGGTCCATCACGCCCCGCAGGCGATCCGCTCCGGGCCCGGTCGCGTAAGCGGCGACATCCTCGCCGGCGTGGGTCTCCGCGGCCAGGGGCCATGTGGCGGGCTGCTTGTAATCGGGGGCAAGCGGGTCCTCGTCCCCGGCGTCCACGGACCTGAACCCAGGGCCGTTCGCGTAGCTCAGCGTGGTGTAGGGCCGCTGCCGGGCGTCGGTCAGGGGTGTGCCTCCCGCGGTGGCGTGCCCGAGGATCGGATTGCCGCGCTGCGAGTAGCCGCTGATGGTCAGGGTGTGGCTGTGGTCCGCGGTCACGAGGATCAGCGTGGATGCCGGGTCCGTGCTCTCGACCGCGGTCCGCACCGCGGCCGCGAAGGCGATCGTGTCCGTGAGCGCCCGGTACGCGTTGCCGGCGTGATGCGCGTGGTCGATGCGGCCGCCCTCCACCATCAGGAAGTAGCCCCGCGACCCGCCGGAGAGTCGCTCGATGGCCACCCGGGTCATCGCGGCGAGGGACGGCTCGCCGGCCACGTCCCCTTCGCGGTCGCTCTCCCAGGCCATGTGGGAGTGCGCGAACAGGCCGAGCAACTGGCCATCCGGGTTCGCGGCGCGTAACTGCGCGTCGTTCCAGACGTACTGGCGGCCCTGCCCTCCCGCGAGCCATTCATCGACGAGATGACGTCCGTCCCGCCGGCTGCCGGTGCGCCACGCGTACTCGGGGTCCGCCGCGTCCGCAGGCAGGAAAGCCCCCCTGCCGCCGCCCAGCACCACGTCGATGCCGTCGCCGAACGGGAACTCGACGAGCTGGCGCGCGATGTCGATGCAGGTCCCGTCGTGGGTGGCCGGCAGGCCCGCGTCCGATTCCCAGTTGCGGTCGGAGACGTGGGCGTACAGGGCGGCCGGCGTCGCGTGGGTCACGGTGGTCGTCGTGACGATGCCGGTCCGCAGCCCCGCCGCCTCGGCCTCCTCCGCCAGCGTCGGCAGCGCTGCGGCGGCGGTCCCCGCGCAGTCGCCGCGGGCCAGTTCCGGACCGACACTCAGCACGCCCATGCGGGTCTTGACCCCCGTGACGATGGCCGACATCGTGCCGGCGGAGTCGGACACCTGTGCGTCGGTGTTATAGGTCTTCACGAGGGCCACGTGGTCGAACCGTTCGAACGACAGGTAGTGTTCTTCGCCGGGTCCGCCGAGTTGCTGTCCCTCGAGGATGCGCGCGGCCGTGACCGTCGAGACGCCCATCCCGTCGCCCATGAACAGGATGGCGTTGCGCGGGGACTCCGCCGTGGCCGCGAACGCACCCAGCACCGCGCCACACGTGGCCGCGCGAAGACGCCGGTACTTCATCGAACCGCCTCCCGCATCGTGACGAACTCCTCCGCCGCCGTCGGGTGGATGCCGATGGTCCGGTCGAAGTCCGCCTTGGTGGCGCCGGCGTTGATCGCGACGGACAGGCCCTGCACGATCTCGCCCGCCTCCGGGCCGACCATGTGCGCGGCCACCACCCGGTCGGTGTCGCCGTCCACGAGAAGCTTCATCATCGTGCGCTCCTCGCGGCCCGTGAGCGTGTGTTTCATGGGCCGGAACGTGGACTCGAATACCTGGAGCGCCGGCAAGCGCTCGCGGGCGCGCTCCTCGGTCGGGCCGACCGTGCCGATGTTGGGCTGGCAGAAGACCGCCGTGGCCACGCTTTCGTAGTCCACCGTCCGCCGCTCTCCCCCGAACAGGTTGTAGGCAATGCACATGCCCTCCGCGATCGCCACCGGCGTGAGCTGCACGCCCCCGGTGACGTCGCCGATGGCGAAGATGTGGGGCACGCTCGTCCGGTACGCGGTGTCGACCGGAACCGCCCCGGACTCCGTACGGGTGACACCGGCATGCTCGAGGCCGAGATCGGCGCTGTTCGGGGCGCGTCCGGTGGCGTACATGACGAGGTCCACTTCCATGTCCTCCCCGGACGCGGTCCGCACGACGAACGCGTCGCCGCGGCGGTCGATCGCCGTCACCTGTGTGTCGAAGCGCAGGTCGATGTCCTTGTGCCGCAGTTCGTCAGCCACGAAATTGCGAATGCCCCCGTCGAAGCCGCGCAGGAAGAGCGGTCCCCGATAGAGGAGCGTCGTCTCCGCCCCGAGTCCGCGGAAGATGCCGGCGAACTCCACGGCGATGTACCCGCCGCCAACGATCGCGACGCGCTCCGGAAACCCCTCGAGGTAGAAGGCCTCGTTCGAGGTGATCGCCCACTCCGCTCCGGGTATCTGCGGCACGCTCGGCCAGCTCCCGGTGGCGACCAGCACGTGCTCCGCCGTCACCGTCTGGCCGTCGACCGCGATGCTGTGGGGCCCGGTCAGTTCCGCGCGCGCGTCGATGACCTCGGCGCCGGCGCCCTCGAGCAGGTTCCGGTAGATGCCGTTGAGGCGCTCGATCTCGCGGGTCTTGTTGTCGCGCAGCGCCGGCCAGTCGAAGATCGGCGGGGTGCTGGTCCAGCCGTACGCGGCGCCGTCCTCGAAGTCCTCCGCGTAGTGGGAGCCGTAGACGAAGAGCTTCTTGGGCACGCACCCGACGTTGACGCAGGTGCCGCCGAGATAGCGTTCCTCGGCCACGGCGACGCGCGCCCCGAGGCCGGCCGACATGCGCGCCGCCCGAGTGCCCCCGGAGCCTGCGCCGATGACGAAAAGGTCGTAGTCGAATCGCATTCGTTCTTGGTGGTCGTAGGGTGCCGGCGGCGACGTGCCGAAGGCGCGCGGAGTATTGCAAACCGGGCGGCAAACCGCGAACCTTCCGCCGCCGCTGACCGTCGTCGGGACGCGCCTGGGGGTAGCCATGAATCTCACCGTGTTCGGAGCCGGCTACGTGGGCCTCGTCACTGGCGCGTGCTTCGCGGAACGGGGCAACCGCGTTGTCTGCGTGGACGTCGATGCGGATCGCGTAGCCGATCTCGAGCGCGGGGTCGTCCCGATCCACGAGCCCGGGCTGGCGGAACTGTTGGCGAACGGACGGTACACGGGCCGGCTGACTTTCACGACGGACGCCGCAGCCGGCGTCAGTCAGGGCGACATCCTCTTTATCGCCGTCGCCACCCCGCCCGACGAGGACGGCTCGGCGGACCTTCGCCATGTGCTGGACGTCGCCACGGCCATCGGCAGGCACATGGATGCCCCCAAGATCGTCGTCGACAAGTCCACCGTACCGGTCGGCGCCGCCGGGCGCGTTCGCGAACGCATCGCGGCCGTCCTCGAGGAGCGCGAGGTGTCCGTGGATTTCGATGTCGTCTCCAATCCGGAATTCCTCAAGGAAGGCGCCGCGGTCGCCGACTTCATGAAGCCCGACCGCATCGTCATCGGCAGCGACAGCGCGGCGGCCGCCCGGAGCCTCGAGCGCCTCTACGCGCCGTTCAACCGCAATCGCGACAAGGTCGTGCACATGGACGTCCGTTCGGCCGAGCTCACGAAGTACGCGGCCAACGCGATGCTCGCAACGCGCATCAGCCTCATGAACGAACTCGCCAACCTGGCCGAGCGCCTCGGCGCGGACATCGAGTCGGTGCGGCGCGGCATCGGTTCGGACCCGCGCATCGGGCCGAGCTTCATCTATCCCGGCATCGGCTACGGCGGGTCGTGCTTCCCGAAGGACCTCCGGGCGCTCATCCGTACGGCCGAACAGGCCGGCTGCGACGTGGACGTGCTGCGCGGCGTGGAGGCCGTGAACGCGCGCCAGAAGACGCTGCTGTTCGACAAGATGCAGGCGTACTTCTACGACGGCCTTGCCGGCC
>VXNE01000697.1 GCA_009840715.1 Gammaproteobacteria bacterium | reverse complement strand
CCTCCGCTGCTGACCCCGAACGACGCGTGGGCGAACTTCGAGATCATGCCGTTCCGCATCGCCACCCGGATCCTGAGCAACGTGTCGGGCAGCTACGCCCGGGAAGCGTTGTTGCGCGGGATCGAGTTCGAGGCGAACGAGGGCTTCAACCCGTTCAAGTTCGGCCTGATCGGCGCGAGCGACACCCACAATGCGTCCTACGCGGGCGACGAGTCGGACTACTACAGCAAGGTCGGCCGGCTCGACGCCACCCCCGCCTTGCGGGCCACCGTGCCGCTGGAGCCACGCGAAGGAGAAGGCCCACTCGACGTGTACGCGTGTCCGGAAACGATACCGACGGCGGTCTCGGGCGAATCGACGCAAGAGGCCCCGAAGATCTGGTGCGGGGTGGATGCCGAACGATACCGCGAGACCTACTACACCTACTGGGGCGCGTCGGGCCTGACGGGGGCGTGGGCGGAGGAGAACACCCGCGCCTCGCTCCACGACGCGCTGCGGCGCAAGGAGACCTTCGGGACGAGTGGACCGCGCATCCGCGTGCGGTTCTTCGGTGGCTACGACCTCGCCGGCATCCCCGTGGACGCGCCGGACATGGTGGCGCGCGCGGACGCGGGCGGCGTGCCGATGGGCGGCGACATCGAGGGCCGGGCGGAAGGGGCCCCGACCTTCCTGGTGTGGGCGTCCCGCGACGTGCGCAGCGCGCCGCTGCAGCGGGCGCAGATCGTCAAGGGATGGATCGAGGACGGCGCACCGCGGGAACGGGTGTTCGACGTCGCGTGCTCGGATGGCGGTGCCGTGGACCCCGAGACGCATCGCTGCCCGGACAACGGGGCCACGGTCAACCTGGCCGACTGCTCGATCCCGGCGGACGTGGGCTCGGCCCAGCTCGCGGCGTCCTGGCAGGATCCGACGTTCGATCCGGGGCAGCGGGCCCTCTACTACGTCCGCGTGCTGGAGAACCCGACCTGCCGGTGGTCGACGTGGGATGCGGTCAAGGCCGGGGTGGCGGCGCGACCGGACCTGCCGCCGACGCTACAGGAACGCGCCTGGACATCGGCCATCTGGTACACGCCCGCCAGCTGACCTGCGAAGGGAGGGGGCGAAACATGAAGGCAAGCACCCTCGTACTCGCGGGGCTGGCGGCGCTCGCGCTCGCGGCGTGTGCGCCGGAGCCGGCGGATGCGCCGGACGATGGAGGGCCGGCGGCGGCCGTTGACGCGGTGGGAGAAGCTCCGCTACCCGAGCCGAACCCGCTGCGCGACGCCTACTTCGGCGACCTCCACGTGCACACGCGGTACTCGATGGACGCGTACATGCTGGGCACGCGCGACAACCCCGACGCGGCGTACCGTTTTGCCCGGGGTGCGCCCATGACCCACGCGAGCGGCTTCGAGATGCGGCTCGCGGACCCGCTCGACTTCTACGCCGTTACGGACCACGCGATGTTCCTCGGCATGTTCTCGGCCGTCAACGACCCGACGACGGAGGTCTCGCGACGGCCTTCGTCGCAACCCTTCGTCGGCATGGACACGCCGGAGCGGCGCGCCGCCGCGGGCCAGGCGCTGGTCGGCATGGTCGGCGACCGGGGCAAGGTCGCCGAGTTCATCGACGACGGCGTCGTGCGTTCGACCTGGGCGGACATCGTGGCGGCGGCGGGGCGGCACTACGAGCCAGGTCGCTTCACGACCTTCGTCGGCTACGAGTACACGTCCATGCCGGGGATGCAGAACCTGCACCGCAACGTCATCTTCCGGGGGGCGGGCGCACCGGACGTGCCGTTCTCGATGCTCGACTCGATGAACCCGGAGGACCTCTGGGCGTGGATGGACCGCGCCCGCGCGGACGGCCACGAGGTACTCGCGATCCCGCACAACAGCAACGGCTCCAACGGGCAGATGTTCCGGCCGGAGTACTTCGACGGCGCCGCCCTCGACCCGGCCTACGCCGAGATGCGGATGCGCAACGAGCCCCTGGTGGAGATCACCCAGGTCAAGGGCACGTCCGAGACGCACCCGCTGCTGTCGCCCAACGACGAATGGGCGGGCTTCGAACTCCTGCCGTTCCGCGTCGCTACCTGGATCCTCAGCAACGTCTCCGGCAGCTTTGTCCGGGAGGCGTTGATCCGGGGGGTCAGGTTCGAGCAGGATCAGGGCTTCAACCCGTTCCGGTTCGGTTTCGTCGGCGGGAGCGACACGCACAACGCGTCCTATGCCGGCGACGAGTCTGACTACTACGGGAAGCTCGCCACCTTCGACGCGACACCGGCGCAGCGGGGGTCGGTGCCGCTGGACGCGACCGCAGAGAACGGTCCCCTTGACGTGCGCCCGTGCCCGGAGACGGTGCCTTCCGCGGTGTCCGGCGAGTCGGACGAGACGGTGGCGCGGATCTGGTGCGGTGACGACGCCGATCGCTTCGCACAGACGGACACCGCTTTCTACGGCGCCGCCGGCCTGGCCGGGGTGTGGGCGGAAGAGAACACGCGGGAGTCCATCTACGACGCGTTCCGCCGCAGGGAGACCTTTGCCACGACCGGGCCGCGCATCCGCGTGCGCTTCTTCGGCGGATACGGCCTGGCGGACGTGATGCCGGACGCTGCGGACGTGGTCGAACGGGCGGACGCCGGCGGCGTGCCGATGGGTGGCGACATCGCCGGCCGCCTCGAGGGTGCGCCGACGTTCCTGCTCCGGGCGGCCCGCGACGCACGGAGTGCGCCGCTTGAGCGCGCGCAGATCGTCAAGGGCTGGGTCGAGGACGGCGAAGCCCGGGAGCGGGTATTCGACGTGGCGTGTTCCGACGGCGGCGCCGCGGATCCGGAAACCCATCGCTGTCCCAACAACCGCGCCACCGTGAACCTGGCGGACTGCTCCATCTCCGAGGACATCGGCGCGTCCCAGCTCGCCGCGTCGTGGCAGGATCCGGCGTTCGACCCGGCCCAACACGCGGTCTATTACGCGCGCGTGCTCGAGAACCCGACCTGCCGGTGGTCCACGTGGGATGCGTTGCGCGCCGGGGTCGCGCCGCGGCCGGACTTCCCGGCGACGCTGCAGGAACGGGCCTGGACATCGCCCATCTGGTACACGCCACCACAGTAGCGAGGAAGCCCGCAGTGGCCGATGAGATTCCGAGCATCGTGCATCACCTGTCCCTCGGGACGAACGACTTCGAGCGAGCGGCCGCGTTCTACGAACGCGTGATGCCGACGGTCGGCGCCCGCAAGGTGCTCTCCTTCGCGGGCGCCGTGGCCTACGGCAAGCACTTCCCCGAGTTCTGGGTGCAGACGCCCTTCGACGGCGGGACGGCGGCTTCAGGGAACGGCACTCATGTCGCGTTCATCGCGGCGTCGCGGGATGCGGTCGACGCATTCCATGCGGCGGCCCTGGAAGCCGGGGGCACGGACGACGGAGCGCCGGGGCTCCGGCCCCAGTACGGCCCCGACTACTACTGCTGCTACGTCCGCGATCTGGACGGACACAAGATCGAGGCGGCGGTCATTCCCGGGGCGTAGTACCTCCAGGGTCTTCACGCCGCGGACCTTCGTTGCTTTCGGAGCGTTCGCGGCATCATCGCGCTCGTCCACCGCACGGCGGACGGCGGACAGGGAACGGAGCGAACATGCGCTACAAGCTATTGGGCAAGAGTGGTCTCAGGGTCTCGGAAGTGTGCCTCGGCACCATGATGATGGGTGTGGAGTCCAACTCCTCCGCCGGTCCTGAAGAGAGCAGAAGGATGCTCGAGAAGTTCGTCGAGAAGGGCGGCAACTACTTCGACACGGCGAACGAGGTCTACCAGGGGGGCATGAGCGAGCAGATTCTCGGTGAGTTCGTGGGCGGTGACCGTGAGCGTTACGTGGTCGCAACGAAATTCACGAACACCATTCCGAGCATGCTCAACCCGGAGGTCAGGGATCACCCCAATGCCGGCGGCAACCACAAGAAAAGCATGGTGCAGTCAGTGGAGAACAGCCTGAGGCGCCTGAACACCGACTACATCGACCTGTTGTGGATTCACTTCTGGGACTACGCGACCGACATTGAAGATGTCATGCGCAATGTCAACGACCTGGTGCAGCAGGGCAAGATACTCCACTTCGGCCTCTGCAATACCCCGGCCTGGGTCGTTGCCCGGGGAGAGACTGTCGCTGCATTGCGCGGTTGGGAGCCGATCTCCGCGCTGCAGTACCAGTACAACCTTCTCGCGCGGGACCTGGACCACGAGATCCTGCCCTGTGCCAGGTCCCTGGGAATCACCATGAATGCCTACTCCGCGCTGGGTGGCGGTTTTCTGACGGGCAAGTACACCCGCGGCGGGGACGGCGGGCGCAAGCGCTACGA
>VXNE01000570.1 GCA_009840715.1 Gammaproteobacteria bacterium | reverse complement strand
GGATGTCGACGACGTTCCCGGCCTGGGCGTGCGCCAGCCGGATCACCTGGGCCGCGTCGGTCGAGGTGGCCGGGACGTCGAGCTTGTCGACCAGGTCCATGATCACGGCGACGGGCCGCGACTTGCCGCGGAGGATGAGGCTGTTGTTCCGCTCGTTGGCGATGACCTGTACGACCTGCGGCCCCGGTCCGGTCTCCCCGAGCTGCTCGGGTGCGACCTTCTCCAGGATCGCGACGACGGAGGCCACCCACGCGTAGGTCAGCGGCCGTACGACGAACTCCTCTTCGTTCGCGACATCGATCTCCGCGACGATGCGCATGAGGCGCTCGATGTTGTCGGCGTGGTCCGAGAGGATCACCACGTTGGGGTTGGCGACGGCGGCGATGTGCCCGTACTGCGGGATGATGGGCCGCAGGATCTTCACGAGTTCGGACGCGGCCACGTTCTGCGCCGCGATCACCTGGGTGACCATGGCCTGCCGTGCGCCGGAGAGGCCGTCGTCGCCGCCGCCGGTCTGCTTGACCAGGGTGGGGTTCTGGACCACGTGCACGACCTCGCCGACCGCGTACGCGCCGAAGCCGTGCACCCGCAGCACCGACAGCAGCAGCTCGTAAACCGCGGCGCGGTCGAGCTCGGTGTTGGACACGACCGTCACCGTGCCCTTGATGCGCGGGTCGATGACGAAGGGGCGGCCGGTGATCTGGGACACCTGGGTGATGAACTGCCGGATGTCCTGGTCGCGGGCGTTGATCTCCCAGGTGGGTTCCGCCTGGTTGGACTGGGCCTCCTGGGCGCCTGCCCCCGGCGTTGCCAGCCACCAGCCGGCGATGGCGCACGCCACTGGCGCTGCCCGGAGCGCTGCCCGGAGGAATCGCATCGGCTCCTACCGCAGGGACGCCTGCACGAAGAAGCGCCGCTCGCCGCGCTGCACCTCGAGCCGGGCGACCCCGGCGGCGAGGACGTTGTCGATCTCCATGCGGTCCCTGCGCACGTCGCCCACCGGACGCCCGTTGACCGAGACGATCACGTCACCCGCCTGCAGGCCGGTCTGGGCCAGTTGCGGCGCATGGGCGAGGGACCCGACGCGGTAGCCCCGGGTCTCCGAAGAGGACACCGCCTGCAGCCCGATGTCGCTGAGCGCCTGCTCGGGGTTGTCCTGGAGTCGCGTCCGGTACGCGTCCACCACCGCGCGTACCGTGCGCACCGCGCCGGGCTGGCCGCGATAACGCGGGGCGTCGCCGGATGGGGCTTCCCGGGGCGACCGCTCAGGCGTCGGGCGTGCGACAGCGGGTTCCTGCCCGGTATCCCCCGTGGCGGCCGTCAGCGGCAGGTCGTTGAACCGCAGCGCCTCGCGCACGCCGCCGCGGCTGATCACGACCAGGTCGGAGTACACCTCGGCGAGCCGCGCGCCGCCCGGAATCGCGTCGCCGACCCTGTACACCTCCGCGGCCCGGCCGCCCGTGCCGATCACCGCCACGGACGCCGCCGGATCGCTCGCCTCGAACACGGCCGCGAGCACGAGATTGAGCTTCGTGTCCGGGGTCCGGTCCAGGGCGGCGGCCGAAGCGGCCCGGGCGGCCCCGGGTTCACCGAACAGGTGCGCCGCGGCGATGCGCTCGACGTCGACGCCGGGTGCCGCCTCCTGCGGGGCGCTCGGCAGGGAGGAAACCCGCTCGGCGTCCGGACTCACGGCGAAGAACCACACGCTCTGGGCGAGCGTGACCGCAATCCCGATCACGATCCCCGTGATCGCCAGCACGCGTGCGGGCTCGACGAGCTTTGCGGCCTGATCGAACAATGCCATACCCGTGGCGCTTGGAGTTCCATTGTAGCCGACGGGGACTCCGCCCGTACCGAGGCCGCGGGGGCTACAGGACCTGCTCTCCCACCTCGAGGACCACCGCGTCGGCCGGTCCGCCGCCGGGCCAGGGCATGCCGACGAGCTCGGTGAAACGTTGCGTGATGCCGATGTGCGCCCAACCCTCATGGTCGAGCCGGACGTGGAGGAGGGGGACATCCTGGCCGGCGGCGCGGACGATGAGGACGGGTTCGCCCTCGACGGTGTCGATCCGCCCGTCGAGGGCCGGCAGGTCCGTGCGGAACTCGCGGCCGGCGAGTCGGTAGCCCACCGGCCCGCCCGTCCAGTGAAGGCGGCCTTCGACCGTCCGTGGAACGAGGTCACGGGAAGCCTGGACGACGAGCCGGGAGATCTCGAGCGCGCCGCCCACGGCGATGTCGTACGGTGCGAGGGTGCGTTCGAGGAGAATTGGACCCACTTCCCCTGTCGCGTCGAGTGCCGTGCCGTCGAACCCGACATCGCCTTGGCCGCCGAGGTCGTAGCCGGGGTCCTGGATACGCCAGTCGAAGCGGAGCCGCGCGTCGAGCAGGCCGGCCGGGTCGAAGGACCAGCGCAGTCGGCCGGCCGGCCAACCGTCGAACCACAGGCTCGCCCGGCCGTCCCAGAGCCGGCCCTCGATGCCCGACAGGCGCGCCGGACCCTCGTCGCCGAGGGCGGCGCCCACGAGCCCCGCGGGCGCCAGGTAGACCGCGCCGGCCAGGAACGCCGCGACGCCGATGGCGATGACGTGCCTGGCCCGCACCGCCCTCAACCTCGGAGGAGCAGGTTCTGCAGCACCCGCTGGTACATGTCCGCGAGGAGGTCGACATCGGCGACGGCGACATGCTCGTCAACCTTGTGGATGGACGCGTTGACGGGTCCGAGTTCCACGACCTCGGCTCCCGTGGGCGCGATGAAGCGTCCGTCCGAGGTGCCGCCGCCGGTCGATTGCTCCGGGTCGCGTCCGCCCACGTCCCGGACCGCGTCACGCACGGCGCGAGTGAGGGAGCCTGGATTGGTGAGGAAGGGCGCTCCCGAGAGCTGCCAGGCGATCTCGAACCGGACGCCGGCTTCGCGCAGCGTCCGTTCCACCTCTGCGCGCAGGGTCTCCGCGGTCTGTTCGGTGTTGAAGCGGAAGTTGAACAGGACCGTCAACGTGCCCGGGATGACGTTCGACGCCCCGGTGCCGGCGGCGATGTTCGAGATCTGGAACCCGGTGGGCGGGAAGGACGCGTTGCCGGCGTCCCAGGTGCGGCGCGCCAGGGCGTCGAGGGCTCCAAGGGCCGAATGGATGGCGTTGGAGGCGGCGTCCGGATACGCGACGTGGCCCTGCACGCCGTGCACCGTGAGGCGTCCGTTGAGGGACCCGCGGCGGCCCACGCGAATGACGTCTCCGATGCGCGCTCGCGACGACGGCTCGCCGACGACGCACCAGTCGATGGTCGTGCCCCGGGCCCGCAGGTGCTCGACGACCTTCACCGTGCCGTTCACGGCGTCCGCCTCCTCGTCGCTGGTCACGAGGAAGGCGATGGAACCCCGATGGTCCGGATGGTCCGACACGAACCGGTGCGTCGCGACCAGCATCGCCGCGAGGCTCGACTTCATGTCCGCGGCGCCGCGCCCATACAGGAGGCCGTTCCTGAGGTGGGGTTCGAACGGCGGCGAGGTCCAGGCCTCGAGCGGGCCGGGCGGTACGACGTCGGTGTGCCCGGCGAAGGCGAGGAGCGGACCGTCCGCGCCCCGGCGTGCCCAGAAGTTCGTCACATCGCCGAACGGCAGCCGCTCCACCTGGAAGCCGAGGGGCGCCAGGTGCCGGATCATCAACTCCTGGCAGCCGCCATCGTCCGGCGTGACCGAGGCGCGCCGGATGAGTTCCCGCGTCAGGGCGAGGGCGTGGGGAGCGTCCCCCTCGCGCGCCGAGCCGGAAGGCACTCAGGCGAGCCCGGCGGGGCCGGAAGGCCCGCGGGCGGCCTCACGCACCGCGCGCGCGTCAGTTGTGTGCATGCAGCCTGGCGTTCAACTGGATGGCCGCGCGGTTGGTGCGGCACTGGACGGCGCCGGTCTGGCTGTGGCGGATGAAGAGCATGTCGTTCTGCCCGGCGAGTTCGCGGGCCTTGACCGTGCGGACGACCGTCCCGGACTCGTCGAGGACGTCCACTATGGTCCCGGCGGTGATGTAGAGCCCCGCCTCGATGGTGCACCGGTCCCCGAGAGGGATGCCGCACCCGGCGTTGGCCCCGATCAGGCAGTGCTCGCCGATCGTGATCACGATCTGTCCGCCTCCGGACAGCGTGCCCATCGTGCTCGCGCTGCCGCCGAGGTCGGTGTGGGCGCCGAGGGTGACCCCCTGTGAGACGCGCCCCTCCACCATGTTCGGTCCGACGGCGGCCGTGTTGAAGTTGAGGAAGCCCTCGTGCATGACCGTCGTCCCCTCGCCGAGATAGGCCCCGAGCCGGACGCGACTCGCGTCGGCGATCCGGACGCCGGCCGGCGCGACGTAGTCGGTCATGCGGGGG
>VXNE01000084.1 GCA_009840715.1 Gammaproteobacteria bacterium | reverse complement strand
ATTGCGCGACGCAGCCCGCATGGTCGCGGCGACGCCGGTGGGTCGTTCGGAGCTCACGGCTGCGCGGGCTTTCGAAACGCTGCTCGAGGACAGCCTTCCGGCGCCACCCGAGCTGGGGTTGAAGGCGCGCATCCTGGGTCGCATCCCGCCCGGCTGGCCGGCCTGGCTCGCGCCCGCGCGCTGGCGTCCGCTGGCGGCAGCGGCTGTGGCTCCGCTGGCCCTGGGTTTCGTGCTGGGGTTCGCGTCACCGAACGAGGACGACGGCTTCGAGGATGCCGTATCGGCGCTGGCGTTCTCCCCGGCATTCGAGGAAGAACTGGGGGCCGAAGGGGTCGCCCCCGCGGCAAACCCGACAACGGAAGAGGAACGCCATGTGGAATAGGTGGCTGATTGCGGCGCTCGTGGTGTCCATCCTGGTCAACCTGGCCCTCGGCGGGTTCGTCGTCGGCCAGATGACGCGGGACTTTGCTCCGATGCCGGGGCTCCACTCGATGATCGGCGTGGCGCGCTTGGTGCGATTCCTCGAGGAGGATCGGCGGCGCGAAGTGGTCGGGGACCTCTGGGACCGGCGCCGGGCCCTCCGGCAGTCGCTGCGGGCGATCCGCGGCGCGCAACGTGACATCGCCGTCGCGTTGACCACGGAACCGTTCGACGAAGCGGCGCTACGGGAGGCGTTCGAGGCGTTCCGGGACCGGCTCGAAAGCAGCCAGGCCAGCAGCCACGAGATGCTGGCCAGCGTTGCGTCGCGGCTCACGCCGGAGGAACGCGAGCGCCTGGCGCGGGCCCTGTCCCGCCCGGAAAGACACCGGGGCGGCGGTCCGCCTCGGTGACGTCCGCCGGGAGCGCCGGCCGGACTTGCTAGCATGGTCCCGAACAGGCGCCCGAGAACCCGAATTGTCCGACGTTGCCCACACCCTGTCCCGGTTCGTGGCCGACTATGTCGACACCTATCCGGACCTGACGGAGGTATTCGATCCGGACTGGCGCTCCCCCTGCGAGGTGGGCGAGCCTTTCCGCGGGCCGGACGGCGTGGAGGTGGTGCGCTGGCGCCCCGTGCGGCGCCGGTACGCCGACGATTTCCGGGGCCTCGAGAACGCCCTCGAACTGCCCATCCACCCGGACATCAAGGCCTATTACGGGAGCTGGTGGTCTGGCGGCCTCGAGGCGGCAGCGCCCGACGGGCACGTCAGTCTGCTCTTCCTGTGGAACGAGGCCGACGCGGAGCGGCTGGTCGAGAACCTCATCGGCCACGCGATGGCCAAGCAGCGCGCCCGGGCCCCTTTCAGCGTCTTCTTCGCCTGTACGGAGCAGGACTCGGAACTCTTCCTCTCGGTGGAGAACGAGACGGGCCGCGTGCTCCTCGAACGGCCCGGCTACAAGCCCATCCGCACGGTGGCGGAGTCGCTTCCTGAGTTCCTCGGCGGGCTCACACCGCGTTCTCCCTATCTGCACCCGGAGCGGGCCGTCCTCGATCACTGAGGCCCGGCGCCTGCGCGCACGGTGGCGGATTCCCGCTCGCGGCGCCGTACGCTTCGGCGGCACGCCACACCCGCATGAGGTTGCCCCCGAGGATCTTCGCAATCGCGTCCTCGGCGTAGCCGCGCCGCAGCAGGCCGGCGACCAGGTTGGGAAACGCGGCGACGTCCTTCAACCCCTCGGGGAGGGTGTCACCGACGCCGTCGAAGTCCGAGCCCAGGCCGACATGGTCGATGCCGGCGAGCGTCACGACGCGGTCGATGTGGTCCAGGACCGTCCCGACGCTGGCGTAGGGGTAGGGGTGCGCCTGGCGGTACTCCGCGTCGAAGGCGAGGCGGGCCGCGGGATCCGGTTCGGTCACTCCAAACGCCGCCGCGACGGCGCCCCGGCGGGCTACGGCCCAGTTCTGGGCGGTCTCCGAGACGAAGTCGCTGCCGAAGTTGATCTGCACGACGCCGCCCTGGGCCCCCACCGCCTCGACCATCGCGTCGCTGATGTTGCGGTGGAAGCCGGGGATGAAGTGCCGGAGGGAGGAATGGGTGGCAACGACCGGGACCTCGGTGTGCTCCAGCGCCTGCCACGCTGCGTTGTCTGAGAGGTGGGAGAGATCGATCATGATCCCGCGTTCGTTCAATGCCCGGACCGTCGCAACGCCCAGGGGCGACAGGCCCTGCCAGGGCTCGCTCGTGTCGTAGCTCGAGTCGGAGAACGCGTTGGTCCGCGAATGCGTCAGGCCGAGGTAGGAGATACCGCGGGACGCGAAGTGGTCGAGGTGCTCGGCGTCGTCTCCGAGGGGGCTGCCGTTTTCCATCCCGAGTGCGAGCGCGAGCCTGCCGGAATCCCTGAGGACGTCGACGTCATCCGCGCAGGCGGCGATGCCGAACCGGTCCGGGGCGTCCTCGACGATCTCCTCCATCGCGTCGATCAGGCTGTTCGCGAGGTCGGTGGACGTGCCGGCTTCGGCCGCGCTGGCGGGGGTGAAGATGGACATGAAGGCCACGTCCAGTCCGCCCGCCACGGCCCGCGGATGGTCGAACTGTCCCTCGGACTGCATCGGCCCCACCGCGTCTGGCTGGAAGTGCCGGCGGATGGGGAAGTCGATGTGCGTGTCGGCGATGAGGTGCCGGCGGGCGAGTTCGGCGGCGCGTTCGTCGGGCGGCGGCTCCGCCGGCGTGCAGGCGGCCAGAACGAGGACGGCGGCGAGATGCCGCGTCGTGACGACGCCCCGCGAGCGAATGCGCGTCATGCCCGCAGCCCCCCGTGGCCGGTCCGCTGCCTCGCAACGCGACGCGGGCTTCCCGGGCGCTGGTACGGATACGGGTTGCGCGGCAGCGAGACGCCGGTGCGGCTCCGGGGCGTCTTTTGCCCTGTGCGCGCACATTGACGCGCAGGGCTAACTCTGAAACGCCAGAGCTCCCGTGACACTAGTCCGCTGCCATGGCTTGGGTCAGGGGGAGCGCATCGATGTCGTCGAAGGCTGCAAAGTCCCTGACGTTGTCGGTTATCAGAGTGCGGATACCGTGTACCGTCATGGTGGCGACAATGTTGGCGTCATGAAACCGCTTTCCCCGCAGGCCGTGTTTCAGGCCGAAGCGGCGCAGCCTTCCGGCCGCCGCTTCCGTCTCGTCATACAGTCCGACGAAGCGCAGAAACGCTTCCACATTGCCGATGGCATCGCGCGGTTCCAGGCCCATTCCATTGACGTCGATCGGCCGCGTCGCCACCACCATGTACTCCCGCAATACCTGGCCGCTCACCGCCAGGTGCAAACCGTTGTCGTCGGACTCTGTGATCAGCCGGCGCGCCATCTCGTGATTGGGACGCGATTCATCCGTCGCGGTCAGAAGCACATTGGTGTCGATGAAGAGGCGGTCACCTGCCTTCGGGACCATAGATCTCGTCCCTGTTCCACAACGTCGCCAGGCCGGTGTTCACCGTAACCAGATCAAGCGATCGGGTGTCTTCCTCGGGTGGCGCCAACCGTGCCTCCCGGGCAAGGATGGCGTGCAACTCGCCCTGCAACGACCGATGATGGATACGTGCCAGCCGCTTCAGGGCTGCGAGGGTGGCCGGCTCGATCTCCCGAATGTGAATTGAACTCATGAAGGTATCGTATTGCTACCACTATCAATTTGCAACGAATGCGAGCTCGAGCGGAACGCGAACCTCAAGCCCAGGGTCCAACCCTTCCTGCTGTGGCGGCACACGGTGCGCCAGGGGAGACGCTCGCCTGTGTCACGTCACCGGCGTGGGTCGGGAGCAGGCGCACGCCCTGCGAGGTCTCCGGCGGCTCCGCCGGCCTCGAGCCCGAGCAGGAAGCGCTTGGTGTCGAGGCCGCCCCCGAACCCGGTGAGACTCCCGTCGCTACCGATCACGCGGTGGCAGGGGATCACGATGGGCAGCGGGTTGCGGCCGTTCGCGGCGCCCACGGCGCGGACCGCGCGCGGTCTGCCGAGCTGTCGGGCGATGTCGGCGTAGGAGCGCGTCTCTCCGTAGGGGATCGTCAGCAGGGCGTCGAGTACTTCGCGCTGGAAGGCGGTGCCGCTCGGCGCCAGGTCGAGGTTGAACGTCCGGCGCGTGCCGTCGAAGTACTCGCCGAGTTCGCGGACGGCCTCGGGAAAGGCGGCATCGTCGCGAACCCAGGCGGGGTCGGCTCCGCCCGACCCCTTGCCGGAAGAGAACCGGATCACGGACAGGACGCCGCCGTCGCCGGCGAGCAGCAGCGGCCCGATCGGACTGGACATGCTGGTGTAGTACAGGGTCACGTCTCCATGGTGGGGTTGGGGGCGGGCCGGGCGGTCCCGCCCGAAGCCCAAAGATACATCACGGCGTACGCGCGCCACGGTCCCCCCGGCTCCGCGCGGCGTTCGGCGTCGACG
>VXNE01000317.1 GCA_009840715.1 Gammaproteobacteria bacterium | reverse complement strand
CTCGGGAGTCCCTGGCCGCGAGGCTGCCCGCGCTCGACCGTCTGCGCTTCGTCGAGGCGTGGGCCGGCATGATCGACGTGACGCCCGATGTCGTCCCGGTGATGGATGAAGTGGAGAGCCGCCGCGGACTCTTCGTCGCCACCGGCTTCAGCGGCCACGGCTTCGGCATCGGCCCGGGCGCCGGCAAGGTGATGGCGAACCTCGTGCTCGGCGAGTCGCCCGGCCACGACCTGTCGCGATTCCGGTTCTCGCGGTTCAGCGACGGGACGCCGATGCGGCCTGGGCCCGGGTTGTAACGCCGGTCAACGGCGCTGCGGACGGAACGGCTCCGGGTCGACCGCGGGAGTCTCTCCGAGCAGCATGTCCGCCAGCATGCGCCCGGAGCCCGCGGCCTGGGTCCAGCCCAGCCCGCCGTGCCCGGTGTTGACGTAGACGCCCGGAACGCTCGTGCGCCCGACTAGCGGCAGGCCGTCGGCGGACAGTGGCCGCAGCCCCGTGAACGGCTCCACGGTGGCGGGATCGAGCGATTGCGCGAAGTCGGGCAGGACGGCCTCGACCAGCCCCATCATGTAGGCGACGCGGTCCGGGTGCAGGCGGGTGTCCGCGCCGGCGAAATCCACCGTGCCGGCGACCCGCAGGGCGTCGCCCAGGACATTGACGGCCGCGTGCACGCCCATGTCGGCGATGACGTGCCGTGGCCGCATCGGCCAGTCTCCCAGCGGAATCGTGAGGGCATAGCCCTTCGCCGGGGCTACGGGGAGGCGAATGCCCAGCGGCCGGGCGAGGCGCGTGGAGTACGTGGCGGCGGCGATGACGACCGCGTCGGCCCGCAGGGGTTCGTCGGCCGTCCGCACGGAGAGGCCGGAGGCGCCGTTCTCGATGCCGAGCACGGGCGTGTCATACCGGAAGTCGACACCCAACTCCGCCGCCCTGCCGGCCAGCCCCTGCGTGAAGCGTGCGGAGTCCCCCGACTCTTCTCGTGGAAACCGGATCGCGCCTTCCAGTCGGTCGGCGATCGGCGCGAGACTCGGCTCGTGCTGAAGGAGCATGTCCCGGTCGAGGCGTTCCCAGACCGCTCCGGCCTCCCCGAGGTGCTCCAGGATGGGCAAGTACCCGTCGAGGGCCGCCCGGTTGCGGAAGACGAACAGCGATCCGCACGCGCGCTGCGCGTAGTCGATGCGCTCCTCTTCGCGCAGTTGCGCCATGCACTCGCGGCTGTACTGGCCGAGTTCACGGTTGAGGGTCGTGTTGCGGAGAAACGTCTCGGTGGTCGCCGCCCGCAGGAACCGCAAGCCCCAGGGGACCAGCCGCAGCAACTGCGACGTGCGCAGAAGCTTGGGCGCGGTCTTGCGGTTCGCGCCGAGACTCTCCCACCACCACCCGGGCAAGGCGCGCAGGACGCCTGGCCGGTTCCAGGGCTCCGGGCACTCGAACTGCAGGTAGCCGCCGTTGCCGAAGCTCGCCTCCCGGGCCGGGCCGGAGTTGCGCTCGAGCACGGTCACCTGGGCGCCGCCGCGCGCGAGGTAGTACGCGCTGCAGACCCCCTGCAGGCCGGCGCCGACGACGATCACGTGCCTGGACATGGGCGGAACCTCCCTTAGCGGAAGAACAGTCTCTCGAGCGCGTCCCCGGGATCCTCCTCGCGCATGAACGCCTCGCCGACGAGGAACGCCTCGACGCCGGCGTCGCGCATCCGCCGCACGTCCCCGGCGGTGTGGATGCCGCTCTCGGTGACCACGGTGACCTCGGGCGGGATAGCGGGGAGCAGCGCGAGGGTGGTGTCGAGCGAGGTCTCGAAGGTCCTGAGGTCGCGGTTGTTGATGCCGATCAGGGTCGGCTCGAGCGCAAGGGCGGTCTCGACCTCCGCGGCATCGTGCACCTCGATCAGCACGTCCATGCCGAGGTCTCGCGCGAGCGCGTCGAACTCGGCGAGCCGGTCCGGGTCCAGCGCCGCCACGATGAGGAGGATGCAGTCCGCGCCGAGCCTGCGCGACTCGAACACCTGCCAGGCGTCGACGACGAAGTCCTTGCGCAGCGCCGGGAGGGCGGTGGCGTCGCGGGCCGCCGTCAGGTACGTGTCGTGGCCCTGGAAGTAGCGCTCGTCGGTGAGGACGGAGAGGCACGCGGCGCCGGCGGCTTCGTAGGCGCGGGCGATACTGGCCGGCTCGAAGTCGGGGCGGATCACGCCCTTGCTCGGCGAGGCCTTCTTGATCTCCGCGATGACGCCCGGGCGACGCTCCCGCAGGGCTGCCGCGAACCCCCGGAGCGGGGGCGCCGCCTCGGCCGCCGAACGCATCGTGGCAACGGGCCGTTCCCGTGCCCGTGCGGCCACTTCGCAGGCCTTGTGGGCGAGGATCTCGTCGAGGATGGTCATCCGTCGGTGACCGTCATCCCGCAGCGATGAGACGCGACATCCTGACGAGTTCGTTCAGGCGCTCGCGGGCCTGGCCCGAGGCGATGACATCCTGCGCCATCGTCACGCCGTCGGAAAGACTGAGCGTCACGCCGGCGGCATAGATGGCGGCCCCCGCGTTCAGGGCGACGATGTCCGCGGCGGCCTCCTCGGTTGCATCGAGCGCCGCCTCGACCAGGGCGAGGCTGGCGGCCGGCGAGTCGGCCCGGAGACCGGCGACGTCGTGGCGGGCGAGCCCGAAATCCGCCGGCTCAACGTCGTACTCGGTGATCGTCCCGGCATCGAGTTCCACCACGTGGGACATTCCGGCGATCGACAGTTCGTCGAGACCGTCGGCGTGTACCACCAGGACCCGCTCGGCCCCGAGCAGCGCCGCCACCTCGGCGAGGGTGCGCTGCCACTCCCGGGAAAACACGCCGATGACCTGGCGCCGCGCTCCCGCCGGGTTGGTCAGCGGGCCGAGCACGTTGAACACCGTGCGCACGCCGAGTTCGCGGCGAACGGGGCCCGCGTGCCGCATGGCGCCGTGGTGCACCTGCGCGAACAGGAAGCCGACGCCGACCTCCGTGATGCAACGCGCGATCTCCTCGGGCGCGAGGTCCAGGGAAACGCCGGCTGCCTCGAGCACGTCGGCGCTGCCGCTCCTGCTCGTCATGCCCCGGTTGCCGTGCTTGGCGCCGTGGGCGCCGGCGGGCGCGGCCGCAAACGCCGCGGCGGTGGAGATGTTGAACAGCTTCGCCCCCCCGCTGCCGCCGGTGCCGCAGGTGTCGACCAGGTGGGGCACGTCGACGTCCACCTTGGTCGAGACGGCGCGCATCGCCAGGGCGGCGCCCGCGACCTCGTCTGTGGACTCGCCCCGCATGCGCAGGGCGATCAGCAGCCCGGCGATCTGGGCCGGGGTCGCCTCGCCCGCCATCACGATCCCGAAGACCTCACGCGCCTCGCCGCGCGTGAGCTTCTCGCCGGCGGTCAGCCGCTCGAGCGCGTCCTGCATGTTCATGGGCAGACTCCGCCGGGTCGGTGAAGGCTCAATTATCTCCCGCGTCGCTGCTTTCTCCCAAGATAAAGGGCGAGGAAGTTGCGCAGCACGTCATGGCCGACCGGGGTCATGATCGACTCGGGATGGAACTGCACGCCCTCGACGGCGTGTTCGCGGTGCCGCACGCCCATGATCTCGTCGGGCGTCCCGTCGGCGCGGGTGGTCCAGGCGGTGACCTCGAGGCACTCCGGCAAGGTCTCGCGTGCGACCACGAGCGAGTGGTAACGGGTCGCCTGGAACTCCGCGGGGAGTCCGGCGAAGACGCCCCGGCCGTCGTGGCAGATGGTGGAGAGCTTGCCGTGCATGACCTCGCGCGCCCGCACGACCTCGCCGCCGTAGGCTTGACCGATGCTCTGGTGCCCCAGGCAGATCCCGAGGATCGGCACGGTCCCCCCGAAGCGACGCACCACGTCGACCGAGACGCCCGCCTCGTTGGGTGTGCACGGCCCGGGTGAGATCACGATCTGTTCCGGCGCGAGGCGCTCGATGTCGTCGACGCCAATCTCGTCGTTGCGGTGCACGGTGACACTGGCGCCGAGTTCGCCGAGGTACTGGACCACGTTGTAAGTGAACGAGTCGTAGTTGTCGATCATCAGGAGCATCGGCTCGGCCTCCTCGGGTTCAGGCGCGGGCCACGAGGAGCGTGACTTCCTGCGTGAGCACCACGGCGCCGTCGTCGTCGGTGACGGTGTCGGCCAGTGTCAGGATACCGACATCCGGGCGGCTGCCCGACGGCCGCTTGCCGACGCAGCGCGTCTCGTAGGTGAGCGTCGTCCCGGCGCGCGCGGGATTGGGCAGGCGCAGCCTGTCCTTGCCGCGCATCTCGACGACCTGGATGATGTCTACGTGAACGATGAAGAGCCGGGTGCAGACGGCGAAGAGATGCGCGGACGACGCGACCAGGCCGCC
>VXNE01000208.1 GCA_009840715.1 Gammaproteobacteria bacterium | reverse complement strand
CGCCAACCCCGAAAAGATGGCGATGATGGGGCGCGTCACGGCGGAGGCCTTTGCGCAGGGAGGCCGCGGGGTCGCCGTGGACACGATGATCCAGTACTCGGACTGGGGGTTCCGACTCGCCGACCTGCGGGGCCGTATCCACCTCTTCCACGGCACGGAGGACGAACTCGTGCCCTTCGAGTTTGGCCGTTACATCGCCGATCTTGCCCCCAACTGCGAGTTTCACGCCCTCGAGGGGTGGGGCCATTTCATCACCCTGAAGTCCCCTGACCTCCTTTTCGAGACGGCGCGCCGGGAGCTGGACGGACAGCGGCAGGGCAGCGGGTGATCCACCCCTCCGCGCGACGCTATCATTCCCCGATGCCCGCACCGATGAGACTCCTCGCCCGCGCCGCCCTCGCCCTGGTACTGGCCGCTCCGGCAACGGCCTCCGAGTACGTCGATGGCTGGGGACCGCCCGTCGGCACGGCAATCCCCGAGGCCAGCTTCGACGACCAGGCCGGCCAGCCGCGGACCTTCACCGGCCTGATGGGGTCCCGCGGTCTCCTCCTCTTCTTCAACCGCTCCGCAGACTGGTGACCCGTGTGCAAGCGTCAGCTCGTGGAGCTGAACCAGCATCGTGAACGGTTCCTTGAGGCGGGGGTGGCGGTCGCGGCCATGACATTCGAAGGCGTGGATGTGCTCGCGGAGTTCACCTCCGACCAGGGCATCGGCTTTCCGCTGCTGTCCGACCCGTCCGGCACGTACATGCACGGCCTCGGCATCCGCAACGAGGAGTTCGGTCCGGACCACCCCACCTTCGGGATCGTGCATCCGGGCGTGATGTGGATCGATGCGTCCCGTACGATCCGCTACAAGGCCGCGAGGGCCCCGGGTGCCGGCCGGGCCGAGATCGAAGAACTGCTCGAGGCCGTCGCCCCGTAACGCTCAGCTCTTCAGCGACTCCAGCTCCGTCCTGAGATCCAGGATGCGCTGCGTCAGCCCGGCCATGGACCGGATGTTGTCCGGCTCGATGAGGCCGCGCGCGTATTCCAGGTGCTGGATCGCCTTGCGGTAGTCGCCGAAGAGCGCGAAGAACTCCGCCCGCGCCCGGTGCACCTGCACGATGTCGCCCGCGAGGCCCGCGACCTCCGCCAGGTCGTGCCACACCTCGACGTCGTTGGCGTGCACGCGGCTCTGGCGCTCGAGCACTTCCTGCGCGGCGGCGTGCCGCTCCTGCCCGGAAAGCGCCTTCGCATAGAGCATGGCGAACGGCTGGTTGTCGGGGTTGATGACGAGTTGATGCGAAAGGTGCCGCACCGCCGCGTCGTACCGGCCCGCCTCGATCAGCGCGTCCGCGTAGGAGGCTGAAAGAAGGATGCTGCCCGGGTCCGCCTCGAACAGGTCGGCCATCCCGATCACGGCCTCCACGTGTTCTCCGACGCCGGACCGGGCCAGGGCCAGCCGGTACGCGCGCGCGTCCGGCGTGCCGTCCGTGTCGCGCGCCTCGGCCATGGCGCGGCTGGGCGTCTCGGCGAAATGGACGAGCGCCCGCATGCGCATCAACTGGTAGTCGCGCGAGCCCTGCACCTGCACGACCGGGTAACGCGCCGCCTGGTTGCGCGCGTCGGCGATACGCGTTTCGGTGATCGGGTGGGTCAGCAGGAACTCCGGGGGCCGTTCGGTGAACCGGAAGGCCCGCTGCATGCGTTGGAACATCCGCGCCATACCGTGCGGGTCGAGCCCCGCGCGCACGACCGTGTTGAGGCCGATGCGGTCGGCCTCCTGCTCGCGGCCCCGGCTGTACCGGAGCTGGTTGTCCATCGCGGCGGCCTGGGTGCCGGCCATGGCGGCCATGCCCGCATCGCCGCCGGCGGTCATCGCCAGGATGGCAGCGGCGATAAAGCCGACCAGCATCGGCATGGCGCCGCGTTGCTGCGCCTCGATGCCGCGCGCGAAGTGGCGCTGGCTGAGGTGGGCGAGTTCATGGGCGACCACGGACCCGTACTCGTGGACGTCGAGGGCGTGCACCATCAGCCCCAGGTTGATCCCGACGACGCCGCCCGGCGCCGCGAAGGCGTTGATGTCCGGGCTGTCGATCAGGACCGTGGAGAGGACGGCCTCGCGAAGCTCCGAGTACTGCGCGAGCTGCATGAGCTGCGTGGACACGTAGTACTTGAGGATCTCGTCGCGGACCGTCGGCAGGCTCGACCGGACCTGCTTGAGGAACATCTCGCCGATGCGGCGCTCCATCTCCGGCGAGACGATGGCGGAGGAGGCGTCGCCGAGTTCCGGCAGCGCCTCCGACTCCGCACCGTACGCCCCCGCCGACACGGCGAGGACCACCAGGAACGCGACCAGCCGTAGCATCCACATGGGCCGCATCATAAGCCACCCGGCGTGGCTGCGCCCTTCTGGGGCGCCCGTTGGCGCGCCCGAAGGGCGGGCGAGAATCGGTGCTATTCTGCCGGCCATGCCCGAATCGACCGAAACCGTCGTCGACGCGAGCGGCCTGAACTGTCCCATGCCGCTCTTGAAGGCGAAGAAGGCGCTCAACGAGATGTCCGCCGGCGGGCTCCTGCGCGTCATCGCCACGGATCCGGGCTCCGTTCGGGACTTCGACGTGTTCTCGCGCCAGAGCGGCCACCCCCTGCTGGAGTCCGGCGAACGCGACGGCACGTATTTCTACGTGCTGCGCAAGAAGAACGACTAGATCCCGGTGCGCTTCCTCGAAGTCATCGGCGGCTGGATCAACCGCTATTTCTCCAACGAGGAGGCGATCTACCTGGTCGTCCTGCTGGCCGTCGCCCTGCTCGTGCTGCTGACCCTCGGGGGCATCCTCGCCCCCGTGCTGGCCGGACTCGTCATCGCGTTCCTGCTGCAGACGTTCGTCGACCGCCTGACGCGCTGGCGCGTGCCCCGGCTGTTGGCGGTGTGGACGGTGTTCCTGCTCTTCGGGGGCGGCGCGGTGACCATCGTGGTGCTCGTCGCCCCGCTGATCTGGCAACAGCTCTACGAGTCCGTGAACGCGATGCCGGCGGTGATCGACCGGCTGGGCGACGTGCTCGCCGACATCTCCGGCCGCTACCCGGGTTTCTTCTCGCCCACCGTTATCGACGGCTGGGTCGCGACGCTCAACACCCAGCTCACCGAACTCGGCGCCTCCGCGCTGCAGGGCCTGGTGACGCAGGTGCCGAACGTCTTTGCCTCCGTCCTCTACCTCATCCTGCTGCCGATCACCGTGTTTTTCTTCCTGAAGGACCGCGAACGCCTGATCGCGAGGGTGCTCTCCCTGCTCCCCGCGCAGCGCCCCCTCCTCGACCGCGTCGGCCGGGAGATGAACGTCCAGATCGCGAACTACATCCGCGGCAAGTTTCTCGAGATCGTGATCGTGGGCCTTGCCAGCTATGGCGTCTTCGCCCTGCTCGGCCTCAACTACGCCGCGCTGCTCGGACTCATGGTGGGGCTGTCCGTGCTCGTGCCCTTCATTGGCGCCGCGGTCGTGACCGTGCCCGTGGCCGCCGTCGCCTTCCTCCAGTGGGGCTGGTCCTGGGACTTCGCCTGGCTGATGGCCGCCTACGGCATCGTCCAGGCGCTCGACGGCAACGTGCTCGTGCCGATCCTCTTCTCGGAGGCGAACGACCTGCACCCCATCGTCATCATCGTGGCCGTCCTCGCCTTCGGCGGGCTGTGGGGGTTCTGGGGCGTGTTCTTCGCCATTCCGCTCGCGACTCTGGTGAAAGCGATCCTGAACGCCTGGCCGCGCCAGACCGCGAGCGACCCCCCCGTCCCATGAGGCCCGATCCCGGCCCATGATCCAGGGGCGCCGCGCCGCTTGCCGCGCCTTGTGAGTCGCACCACCCGCCTTTACCATTAGCCGCAACTTCGCTCGGACTACGGCATGCTGCGCGGAAGCATCGTGGCGTTGATCACGCCCATGAAGGCCAACGGCGCCGTGGACTGGGCGGCCCTCGACGGTCTCATCGACTGGCACGTCGAATCGGGAACGCAGGGCATCGTACCCGTCGGAACGACCGGCGAGTCCGCCACCCTCGACCATGACGAGCACAAGCGCGTCGTAGAGGCCACCATCGAACGGGTCGACGGCCGCATCCCCGTGATCGCCGGCACCGGCGCCAACTCCACCGCAGAGGCGATCGAGATCGCCGCCGCGGCCGCTGCCGCCGGGGCCGACGCCTGCCTGCTCGTGACGCCGTACTACAACAAGCCCACGCCGGAGGGCCTCTTCCAGCACTACCGCGCCGTCGCCGAGGCGGTGAACGTGCCGCTCGTGCTCTACAACGTTCCGCCCCGCACCGCCTGCGACATGAAACCGGACCTGTCTGTTTTTCACGTGTCCGGGCCCCCGGGGGAAGAGGCCAGCGCGTGT
>VXNE01000332.1 GCA_009840715.1 Gammaproteobacteria bacterium | reverse complement strand
ACGCAGTCCCTCCCTTACTGCGGTGTCGCCACGGCGTGCGGCAGTGCTATCCGGACAAGGTGGGCACCGGGGCACCACTGCCTCGACGCGACCGCCGGGCAGACAAGGCCTACGCCTGGTGGCGGCCCGCGGTTCGGTGCCCTCCGACCCGGACACGACGCGACGTCGGCGGTGGCTCGCGGGCGCGCAGGCGAAGAGTGTGACGTCGCCATTCGCAGCGACGCAACTACGCGGCCTCCCGAGGCCGCTCCGGAAACCACCGGCGAGCGACACGGGTCGCGCGACATGACTATTGATGAAGTTCCCCGCGGCATCCGCAGCGCCGTGAGCCCCAATGACGGGACGATGTTGTTCGTGGTGGATGCTCGCGACGATAAAGCGCCTGACCAGGCGCTCGAGATGAGCCGGTTCAACCGCGCCCTGGCCCGCCGGCTGGCCCCCGCGGCTGCAATGGTGGGCGCGTCACCGGAGATGGCGCACGAGGCGATGGCGGCGATGGCGCAGAAGCGGCCACGCGGTGCTACCGTGCGCGCCCTATGCCCCGTCGATGGCCGCTTTCGCTACTGGGTGGCTTACACCAACGTGGCGTTGACGGACGCCGAGGTGGACTTCCTGTGCTGGGAGTGTGATTCCCGACCGGCTCCGGACCTGCCCAACGAACGCACCATCGTTGACTTCGGCGGATTTCAGATGAGCCGCGCCGAGATCCGGCGCGCCGTGCGCAGGCCCACCCACTGAGGGAAGACGCGGCTCTCACGCGAAGTGCCCTGGGGACTGACGACAGCCGCCAGAGAAGACGCACGTCGGTCAGGCCCACGGCTGCATCCGGAAGGAGACGTCACGGGGAGAGTTCGGGACGGGCGGTGCAAGGGTCCGGGGTGCACGCACCGGCGTTCCGTGCGCGCGCAACCTGCCGTCGGGCCGCGACCGTCAGTGGTCCCGTAGAGCCGGTCGTCCCGGCGCCTTGGCAGAGGTGCGCATCGGCCCCTTCGACCCGTCCGGGTTGTAGCGAAGTAGCGGTCAGGCGATCGCAGGTGGGACGGCAACGAGCGCGAAGTGCCCGACGACCGTTCTCGTGGGATTCGGGCACGTACTCCGGCAGCCGACCCTAACGCGGTGTCGGGCGCGGGAGACCCCGGCGCCCTAGACGTTCTCAATGTGGTGGCATCCAAGCCTATCGCGCCACGCGGCATCGACCCCGGCGAAACGTAGATTATCCGTTAATTGTCAGAGGCATAGAGAGAACAGCACCCAACTCCCGCAAGCGCCGTGGGGCCGTATCGGGGGTGGTCAGTGATTGCCGAACTCGCGACCTCCGGGCCGTCGTACCCTAACGCCGGCTGGGCGGAGCACCTCCCCCGCCGTACGCCTTCGTGCACGAGGCGTGCGGTAGCGCCAACGCGGCCGCGACGGGGTCCGACGTGAAACGCGGTGGCGCGCCGGGGTTAGGGGCGGGGCGTTTCGAAGCCGGCAGAATCGTCCCGGACGTCGACATGCGTGCATGCGGACACGAAGCGGTCCTGCATCCACGCCGGGAAGTCCTGCCTGCTCCGCACGGCCGCGCGCGGCCCCCGTATGTGCGCCAGCACGTCGAACGTACCGTCTGCATCCACCAGATAGGTGTCCTCGCAATGCCGGGACAGCTGCGCGGCGGCGACCAGCGCCCACCCGTACAGGCTCCGGACGGTCGCGTCGTTCAGGCCATGCCCGCCTTCCGCGCGACGTTTCCTGACCCGCGTCACGCATGTTTCCGGGGATGAGGGGCTGACCACCCACAGGCAGAGGTGGTACCCGTGCCGCCTCGCCGTCGACGCTATGGGGGCAAACGTATTCCGGTCGAGGACGTGGTCCAGGCAGACCGGAGATGCGCCTGCCCCCAGTTGCCTCCGCAGGCTCCGGACGAGAAATGGCCATACGTCCTGGGTGTGCTCTATGACTCCGGCGCCACGCAGGATCTTCGCCCACTCGTCCACGTTGTGCCGGTGATGGGACCAGTCTTCCTGGGCGCGGCAAAACGAGGTTTTTCCGGCACCCGACGGCCCCGTGACCAGGTGGAGTACTTTCGTCAACCGTCGGTGAGTCCGAAGCCGTGGGGGGCAGCCGCGTCCGGCTGGGATGCGTCGGGGGCGAGTCCCGTCTCAAGCACGGTTCTCGTGCCGTCAGGAAAAACCTCGAAGACGTTACCCTCCCTGTCCCCGACGATGGCGGACAGGCCCGCAGCCAGCCGTCGTGCGACGGGGTCGACACCGCGCAGCCGCGCCCTTGCTTCCTCGAGCGAATACACTTCCCTTCTCCCAGCGAACGCCTGCTCCGACCGACGCTCGCCATTGTAGGGGATTCGGCCAGCGGGGCGGGCGTCAGGGGGGTGGCGCGCTCGCGCAGGCGGCGGCCGGCCGCGTCGGGCGTTCTGCCTCTGCCAGCATATCCACCGTCCGGTGGACATGCTCCGCCGCCTCGTCGAGCCCCCGAGGGCCTCGTGGGCGGCATGCGCGGCGAGTTCGGCGCCTTCCGGCGGCAGTCTGCCGGACGGAGGGGCGGGTACGAACAGGATCAGCGAGCCGGACGGCGCGCCTCGCCTCGCCACGCGGACAGGCACCACCGGGCTGTATGTTCGACCATCATTTCAGCCGGTTTGCCACTTTGGAAAACGCCTATCCCCCCGGATTCATTGGCTTTATGCCGAAAATGCCACCAAAATGGGAACGGCTAGCCCGGCGCCATTCCCTGAGGTCCTTGTCGCGAGCCGCCGCCACCGTTAACGCCTGGCAAATCGGGAATCTGAGGCGGGCTCTCGGCCAGTCGACAACACCGGCCCGCGACGCCGGCCGCCCGTCAACGCGCGGTGGTCCTGGCGCAAACGTCGGCGGAGCGCATGCATCCGGATGAGGCTCAAGCGCTTCCGGGGAGCAGGTCAGCGTCCCGATGTCCCCTCGTTGCGGGATGCGTCGACGTGACTCTCGAACTTCATCAGTTCACCGACGAAGCGCAACTCGACGACACCTACCGGGCCGTTACGCTGCTTGCCGATGATGAGTTCCGCCAGGCCCTTGCTGTCCGTGTCCGGCTCATAGACCTCCTCGCGGTAGATGAACAGGATGACGTCGGCGTCCTGCTCGATCGCGCCGGACTCGCGCAGGTCGGACATGCGCGGTCGCTTGTTCTCACGGGTCTCAAGGCTCCGGTTCAGTTGCGACAGGGCGACCAGCGGGCAGCGCATCTCCTTCGCGATCGACTTCAGCCCACGCGTGATCTCGGAGATCTCCAGCGTCCGCGTCTCCGGCTTGTCCTGCGTGCGCATCAACTGAAGGTAGTCGACGACGATGAGCTTCGGCTCCCCCGCCATGCGGGCTACGCGCCGCACCCGCGCCCTGACGTCATTGGGAGTGAGCGCCGCCCCGTCGTCGATGTAGAGCGGCTTGCCCGAGAGCTGCCGCAGCGCGGACGCCAGATTCGGCCACTCGTCATCGCCGAGCTTGCCCGTGCGCAGGTGCTCGTGGCGGACGGCCGCCAACGAAGACAGCAGGCGGAGCGTTAGCTGTTCCGCCGGCTGTTCGAGCGAGAACACGACGATCGGCCGGTCGTCCTCTTCCTTCGACAGCAGCGCGTACTCCGCGATGTTGACCGCGAGCGCGGTCTTGCCCATCGACGGCCGTCCGGCGATGACGATGAGGTCGGACTGCTGCAGGCCGGCGGTGTACCCGTCGAGGTCAACGAACCCGGTCGCCAGTCCTGTCAGGCCCCCGCCCGCTGCCGCCGCCTGTTCGATGCGCTCCATCGCGGGCCCGAGCAAACCTCCGATGGGCTGTGGCCCGCCGTCGCGCAGCTGCTGCTCGCCGATGCGGAACACGGCCTGCTCGGCCAGTTCGAGCAAAGCGGCGCTGGTGCGTCCCGCGGGTTCGAACACTGTCTCGGCGATGTCGTTCGCGGCGCCGAGCAACCGCCGCAGCGTCGCCCGTTCGCGCACGATGTCGGCATAAGCACGGACATTGCTCGCGGCCGGCGTACTCTCCGCGAGCTCGGCCAGGTAAGCGGCCCCGCCCGTCTTCTCGGGCAGGCCCCGGTCTCGAATTGCCTCGGCGATCGTGACCACGTCGAGGGGCTGCAGGTCGTTGGCGAGATCGCGCATGACGTCGAAGATTACGCGGTGGGCCGGACGGTAGAAGTCGCCAGGTTCCAGGCGGTCCGCGATGTTCTCCCACGCGCGGTTGTCCAGCATCAGGCCACCGAGTACCGACTGTTCCGCCTCGACCGAGTGCGGCGGGACCTTGAGGCCCCGTACCGTTTGGTCGGCGGTCTGGCGGCTCACCGCACTCACGGGGTCATGTCCTCTCGTTACGGCTGTTCCGGTCGGGTCGGGCGTACGCCCTGCCC
>VXNE01000691.1 GCA_009840715.1 Gammaproteobacteria bacterium | reverse complement strand
GGCAGCGTCCTAGGTGTTTCAGAGACCGGTCGTGGACCGCGCGCTGGACTACCGGGACCGGCTGCGCGCCGTCAAGCCGCGGGCCGGGCGCGACCTGGCGTTCACCGTTGCCGTTGGGCTCGCCTTCGCGGCCGACGAGGGGGGACCGGCCGACCGTGTCGCCGGAGACCTGGCCGCGCTGCAATCCATCCAGGCCATCCTCAGCGCGCGCCGCGCGGCGGCGGCCTCCGCGGCGGGCGCGGGCGGGGCGGCGCACTCCTGATTCGGTCATGGCATCAGTTCCGGGGCGATGGGCGGCCGACGTCCGTACTTCCCCGGAGGATAGTTCGCGGCCAGGTAGTCGAGGATGCGCTGCTCGACGTCGGGCGGCAGCATCCAGAAGTTCTGGGTCTCCTGCATCCACCGGATCATGGCCCGCCAGCCGGTGCGGTCGGCGCGCTGGAGGGTAACCAGCCGGAAGGAATGACAGCTCCCGCAGTGTGCGCGGACGTCTTCCCAACCGGCTTCCACGACGAGGCCCGTATCGGGATCGGTTTCCGCGCCGAGGGCGCCGAACGGCAGGCACGCGATCAGCGCCACCGTCCGTATGGACCGGCGCACCGTCATGCCACCATGACGGCGATCCGGTGGCAGGCGTTGTTCAGGTATCCCCGCGGGTTCCACGCCGGCAGCAGGATCGGCTGCGACCGCCCGCGCTCGTCCACCGCGCGCGCCCAGATCTCGTAGTACCCCGGCCTCGGGACAATGACCGAGGCGGACCAGTGCTGCCACGCGAGGCGGTTGACGGGGTCGGTGAGGCTGGCAGGCTGCCAGGTCGTGCCGAAGTCTATCGACGTGTACACGGCCGCGACCGGCAGGTCGCCGGCCCAGGCGTGCCCTCGCACCGGCATCGGCGTGCCGAACGGAAGCCGAACGCCGGATTCCGGAAAGGTGATCAGCGACTTCACCGGCATCGACCCGATGATGCACATGTCGCCATCGTCGACCTGCGTGCCGGGGGCGACCGGATTGCAGGGCACCCGGTACGACTGACCGCCCATCTTCTCGCCGTCGTGCACGCGGTCGCGGACGAGGATGCGCGTGAGCCACTTGCCGCCCACCGAGCCGGGCCAGCCGGCGGCAACCATGCGCAGGGGGTAGCCGTGCAGTGGCGGGAGCGGGGCGCCGTTCATGCTCCACGCGAGCAGCGTCTCGTCCTCCAGCGCCTTGTGGACGGGGACCCCTCTCGAGATCGGCAGCTTGGCCGGGTCGCCCGAGAGGTGGGCGTCCGCCGCCTCCCAGGCGACGTAGACCGCGTTATCGGCTATGCCGCGGGCTTCGAGGAGTTCCCGCAGACGCACGCCCGTCCAGCTCGGGCAGCCGACGGCCCCGGTGGTCCACTGGTTGCCGGACGCCGGCGGGTGGAACTCGGCCCGGCCGTTGCCGCCGCACTCCAGTTGCAGTTGCAGGGTGTGGTGTTCGAAGCGCCGCTGGAGCTCCCCGAGAGAGATTCGGGTCGGGTGCAGGCACGCCTCGCCGGCGATCTCGACCGTCCATGCGGAAGGATCGATGTCCCGCGTGTCGGGCGGGACGCCGTTGTTGCGCACGAAGAGGCGCTCGGCGGGCGTGACGGCGTCGTCGAGGAGGTGGGCGGGGGTCTCGGCGTTGAGCGGCCGGTCGTTCAGGACCCGCAGGCGGTCCTTCCCGGGGATCGCGAAAGGCTCTGTAGTCTGTGCGAACGCCGCCGGGATCAGCCCCGCCGGCATCCGCTCGGCGAACGGGATGGCCCCGCCGAGCGCGGCGGACATGGCGGCCAGCCCGGAGCCCCGCAGGAAGCCGCGCCGGGTGAGACGACTGGTCTCGCGACCCCATACGACGCGGTCCGCTTCCACGGGGTCCGAGTGGTAGAGGTGGTGAATCCCTTTCTCGATCCTGCCGCTCATCTTCATGTCTGCCCTTCCCAACGTGGACATTTTGGGCCAAGGTTCGCCCTGCCGCCATCGCACGGGAGACCGACATGAACAAGGTCCAGGGCCTGCACCACCTCGCCGTCTGCACCGCCGACATGAAATCGCAGATCGAGTTCTTCACCGACAGGCTCGGCATGGAACTCGTCGCCCTCTACTGGATGCACGGTGTCGCGAACACATGGCACGGTTTCCTGCGTCTCAACGACGAGAGTTCCATCGCGTTCGTGTGCAATCCGGACATTGAAGGGATCCCGGTCCGGCTCGGGGAGACCCACGCGGGCAACCCCGGCGCCAACTGCGCGAAGGGCGCCATGCAACACGTGGCGTTGCGCGTCCGGGACCACGAGGAACTGCTGGCGATGCGGGACCGGCTGCGCTCCAAGGGCGTGCCGGTGATGGGCCCGATGGACCATGGCTTCTGCGCGTCCATCTACTTCGCGGGTCCCGAGAACCTTTCACTGGAACTCTCCTACTCGAAGGAGCCCATCGACCAGGAGGCGTGGATCGATCCGGAGGTCACCGCGCTGGCGGGCATCTCCGGGGAGGAACTCGCCCGCTACAAGAAGCCCGCCGACTACGAGGACGAGGGTGGCGCGGTCGGGCAACCGCCGCTCGACGGGCCGGGGCCGCACATGACGAACTATCCGCCGGGGCTCTACGAAGCGGTGCTGGGGCGTCCCGACGAGGCGGTCTGGAACAGCGTCGACAACCAGCCCCCGGTCAAGCCGGCCGTGGCCGCCGGGTAGAAGCCTGCGCCGCGCGCGTCACCCGCGCCCGTGTCGTAACAGCCGTCCCGGCGTCGCCCCGGTGCACTCGCCGTCCTCGAAAGTGACTTCGCCGTTCACGAGGATGGCCCGGTAGCCGAGGGCGTACTGCACGCGTCGCCACTCGCCGCCCGGGAGGTCGTGCACGATTTCGCCGAAGTCCTCCGGCGAAACCGCTAGCCTTTCGAGGTCGTAGACGAGGACGTCCGCCGGTGAACCCTCGCGCAGGAAGCCGCGATCGCGGAAGCCGGCGGCATGGGCCGGCAGGGTGCTCAGCCGGTAGTGCGCCTCCTCCAGGGGGACCTGTCCCTCGTCGCGCACCAGCCAGGTCAGGAACTCGGTGGTGAAGATGCCGCCGTTGTAGAACTTCGTGTGCGCGCCGCCGTCGGAGACGCCGGGGAACGTGTACGGCGACTCGTTGATGATTGCCGCGTAGTTGGTCGGGCTGTACGGCCGTTCCGGCGCGAGGAAGTGCACGTCCAGACCGCCCGCGACGGAGAGGTCGAACATCGCGTCGATGATGTCCTTGCCTTCTTCGGCGGCGATCTGTTCCACGGCCTTGCCGACGTAGTCCTCGAGTTCGGGGTGGCCCGGAACGCTCTGCACGACCAGCTTCGCAAGGGGGCCGGTCAGGAGGTGCTGGGCGCCCTGCACCATCGGATCGTTTTCCGACTGCTTGATCGGGGCCCGGTACGCCGGGTCGGCGAGCTTGCGCAGCTTCTCCTCCCGGGTGCCGGTGGTGGCGTTCTTCCAGGCGGGGTCGCCGTCGAACAGGTTGAAGTCGGCCATGGTCAGCGCAAGGTGGACGCGCAGGGTGGCGCCCTGGCCGAACACGGGGAGTCCCCGGTCATGGCACGACGCGAGCCAGTCGAGGACCGGCCTGTGGGTGTCGCGGTTGTTGTCGTCGCGGTCCGCGAACACGGCGTTGTAGAGCACCGGTCGGCCGGACACGTCCGCCAGCTTCTCGATGAAGGCGACGTCCGCGGCCGGGTCGCCCGCGATGGCGCCGGCGACCTGGACGATCTGGATGAAACCCTCCTGGCGTTCGCCCAGCACCCGGGCGAGGTTCAGGATGTCCTCGTCCGTCATGATGTCGGTGACCATGGGGGTGCCGTCGTAGTCGGGCTGGCTGGAACTCGGTCCCATGCGCTGAATGGAGAAGCCGCATAGACCGGCATCCATCCCTTCGTGCAGGAGGCGGGCCATCTCGGCGCGCTCGGCCGGCGTCGCGCCCCGGGTCTTCGCGGCCGTGAGGCCCATGACGTAGGTCATCAGCGACGCTGTGGGCATGTAGTGCAGGCAGTTCACGCCCTTGGGCGCGCGCTCGAGGGAGTCGAGGTACTCGGGGATCGTTTCCCAGTCCCACTCCATGCCCGCTTGCATGGTCTCGAACGGGATGGCCTCGTTGCGGGTCATCGTCAGCATGGAGCGGTCGCGGTACTCGGGCTTCACCGGAGCGAAGCCGAAGCCGCAGTTGCCGAGCACCACGGAGGTCACGCCGTGCCAGCCCGAACACGAGCACCACGGATCCCAGCGAATCTGGGCGTCGTAGTGAGTATGCAGGTCCACGAAGCCGGGGGCGACGATGTGGCCTTCGGCGTCGATGGTGCGCGCGGCCTTCCCCGGCGCCCGACCGCCGAGTTGGGCGATGCGCCCGTCCTTGATC
>VXNE01000043.1 GCA_009840715.1 Gammaproteobacteria bacterium | reverse complement strand
GGCCATGAAAGCGGACGGCGTCACCTTGTCCAGGACGCGATGCGGCCTCGTGTGCGCAAGGTCGCGCGCCAGGGAGACGCCACCGGATTTCGCGATGATCGTGGACGAGACGGCAACTTGCAGGAACTGACGAACAGGCTGGTTCTCGACGCCTTCGATGTGCCTGAGGAGGGCCAGCAACTCTAGCTGGCGATCACGCTGGAACCAGTAGTCCAGGAAGTCGCGTGTCTTCCCGTCGAACCGGCTGCGAAGTTCCCCTGCGAGGTCCTTGCGCCGTGTCCCATAGTCGCTTCGCGCACGCTCCAAGGCGGCCCGTCCGCTCTGAAGAGCCTCATTCGGAGGAACCGGAGTCAACTTGACGGCTGCAATCAACCGTGCCAGCGGGTCGATGTCGCAGCCAATCGCGCGTCGGCCTAGTCGCTGGGCCTCCACCAGGGTCGTTCCCGAACCCGACATCGGGTCGAGGACCGTCTGTCCCGGACTCGAAAGGTGTTCAATGAAGAACTGCGGGAGTTGCGGGGGGAACTTCGCCGGAAAAGGGTGCCAGCCGTGTGTCGCATACTTTCCGTTGGCGCCGTGGAATCCCAGATCGGCCGTCAACAGGCGGGGCAACACGGCGAACGCCCGGTCCCGCGGTGGCAAGTTCTCCACTGGTTGCTCCCCAACGTGGTCAGCGCGCGTATTCTGCCGCATGCCGAGGAAACGTTGTGCCACCTACCTCGCCCACGTCTCGCCCCGGCCAACACAGGGCCCCGAGCGCATCACCTTCCCCTTTGCGCGTACACTTGCGCCTCTTTTTTTGCCCGCGCCCGGGAGGCCGCCATGACCATCAGCGCTTCCGCCACCGACGAACTCCTCGTCGAACAGCAGGATCGCACTCTCATCCTGACGCTCAACCGCCCGGAGCGCCTGAACGCCATCAGCCCCGACATGCTCGGCGAACTGTCGGCGAAGCTGGTCGAGGCGAACAAGGACCCCGACATCCGCTGCATCGTCCTGACCGGCGCCGGCCGGGGGTTCTGCTCGGGACTCGACCTGGTCGCCGTCGGCCAGGGCGGGATCGGTGGCCGCGAAACCACGCGGGGGCAGAACCGTCCCCGGCAGCTCTTCGACCTCCGCGATGCGCCCATCAACGTGATGTGGAACATCGACACGCCCGTCGTGTGCGCGATCAACGGCGCCGCGGCCGGCTACGGCATGGACATCACCCTGCTCGCAGACATCCGCGTCGCCGCGGCGAGCGCCAAGATGGCGGCGGTGACCGCGAAGCGGAACGTGGTGCCCGAAAGCGGCGGCACATGGCTCCTGCCCCGACTCATCGGCTGGGCGAAGGCGGCCGAGCTGTACTACAGGGCACGCACCATCGGCGCGGAAGAGGCGCTCGAGATCGGCCTCGTCAACACCGTGGTGCCCGACGACGAGCTCATGCCGACGGCGCTGCAGTGGGCCGGCGAGATCGCGGACAACGCGCCAATGGCCGTGCAGACCACGAAACGCATGATGCGCATGGGCCTTGAGGAGTCCTACGACACGGCGGTCGATCACCTCATGGTGCACCTGGGCGCCATGTTCCAGTCCGAGGACTTCGAGGAGGGCGTGCGCGCGTTCCTCGAGCGGCGCAAGCCGCAGTTCACGGGTCGCTGATCCTGCATTCCTCGCCGGCCGACCCGCACCAACTCGCCGAGCGGCTGCGCACCAACACCACCGACGGTGCGGCCGTCCTTGCGCGGCAGGCCCTGGCGACGCTCCGGGAGTTCGCGCGGGCCGCGGACCCGGACGACGGACCGGGCATCCTGCGCTGCGCGGAGGCCCTGCGTGACGCGCGCCCGACCATGGGCGCCGTGGGTCGAGTCATCCAGCACTGGATCGATACCCTGCCCCCCGGCGATGCGCCCGTCGCCTACCGTGCCGCCACCCACTGCGGCGCCGTGCTCGACCTCGCCGATGCGGCCTGTCACGACACCGTACGGATCGCGCGGCAGCGGCTCGCCGCGTCCCCCGGCACGATCATTACTCTGAGCGCTTCCTCGACGGTGCGGCGGGTGCTCGCCGAACGCTCGTCGGACGACATCGTGGTCGCCGCCTCCGAACCCGGCGGCGAGGGTCGAACGCTCGCCGCCGCGCTCAGGGCTCGCTGCGTCAAAGACCGGGATGCCGAACGCGCAGTGGTGGACTGCGGCGTCGTGCTGGTCGGGGCCGACAGCATCGGCCGACGGTGCTTCGTGAACAAGGTGGGAACCCGCGTCCTGGCCCAGGCCGCGCGAGACGCCGGCCGGCCCTTCCTGGTCGTCGCCGAGAGCTTCAAGCGCATCGACGTCGACGCGCCAGTCGTGACCGAGGACCGGTTCGAAACCGTGCCGAACGATCTCGTGACCGCCTTTCTCGCCGACGACCGGTTCCCCCCGGGCAACGGTTGACAGGGCGTTGGCTACCACGGCCCGAGCGCGTATGGTTCGGGCGCGCGCCCGCCCCGGGCCGAACCACACTCCCACTTCCGGACCGCACACCCATGACCCAACCCGCGCAGCCAACACCAGCATTCGACAACCGTGTTACCCGCATGCTCGGAGTGCGGCGCCCCATCGTTCAGGCCCCGATGGGCTGGATCGCGCGGTCGCAACTCGCGTCCGCCGTGTCCAACGCCGGGGGCCTCGGCATTATCGAGACGTCCTCGGGCGAACTCGACGCGATCCGCGACGAGATCCGGCGCATGCGGGAAATGACCGACCGGCCGTTCGGCGTCAATATCGCGCAGGCCTTCGTACGCGATCCCGGCATCGTGAACTTCGTGATCGACCAGGGGGTCAAGTTCGTCACGACCTCCGCGGGCAGCCCGGAGCGCTACACCGAGCAGATCAAGGGCGCGGGACTGACGGTCTTCCACGTCGTGCCGAGTCTCTCCGCCGCGCGCAAGGCCGTCGACTGCGGCGTGGACGGGCTCATCGTGGAGGGTGGCGAGGGCGGTGGATTCAAGAACCCCCGCGAGGTGGCGAGCATGGTGTTGCTGCCGCTCGTGCGATCGAGCGTCAACGTCCCCATCGTGGCCGCGGGGGGTTTCGTGGACGGCGCTTCCATGGCAGCCGCCTTCGCGCTGGGCGCCGAGGGCATCCAGCTCGGCACGCGGATGGTGTCCGCCGCCGAGTCGCCGGTCCACGAGAACTGGAAGGACGCGATCGTCTCCGCCCGGGAGACGGATACCGTGTTCCTGAACCGCTTCAACTCGCCGGCGCTCCGGGCGCTGCGCACGGAGAAGACTACGCATCTCGAGAAGGACCACGAAACGAACGCCATGACCGAGTTCGGTACGGCGATGGACCTCTACTTCGGGGGCGACATGGAAGCGAGCATCGCCCTGACCGGCCAGGTCTGCGGGCGCATCGACGCGGTGCGGCCGGTCGCGGAGATCCTGGACGAGATCGAGGCCGAGTTCTTCGCGACAATCGAAGGGCTGGCGGCCCACTATGGCGCCGCGCCGACCGGGGCGTAGAATCGGTCCTGACGTACACACTCAAGTCGCTCAGGAGCACGCAGCAATGATTTCCGAGCCGGCCGAAGCGAACAGTACCTCCCGCATCCCCAACTTCTTCCGCATGCCCATCCAGGCGCGGATCACGGCGCTGCACGAGCGCGGGCTGCTGACCGACGCGGACCTGCGCCTGCTCGAGTCCGGCGAGCACACGCTGAAGCGCCACGTCGCGGACAAGATGATCGAGAACGTGGTGGGCGTGCTGGGCCTGCCCCTCGGGCTGGGCCTCAACTTCCTGATCAACGGGCGTGACTACGTCGTGCCGCTGTCCGTCGAGGAGCCCTCCATCGTCGCCGGACTCTCCGGCGCGGCGCGGACAGCACGGCTCTCTGGGGGCTTCGACGCGACCACGACCGACCCGATCCTGATCGGCCAGGTGCAGCTCGTGGACACCGACGACGCGGACCGCGCCGCCGAAACGCTCCTCGCCCACAAGCAGGACATCCTGGATCTCGCCAACAGCTTCCACCTCAGGATGGTCGCCCGCGGCGGCGGCGCCCGCGACCTCGAAGTGTTCCGTCACCACGCCCCGGAGGACGGCCGCGAAATGACCGTCCTGCACCTGCTCGTGGACACCCGCGACGCCATGGGCGCGAACCTCGTGAACGGGATGTGCGAAGGGATCGCCCCGCTCGTCGAGTCCCTTACCGGCGGCAAGGTCTTCCTGCGCATCCTGTCCAATCTCACCGACCGCGCCCTCGTCCGGGCCAGCGTGCGGATCCCCGCCGCGAACCTCCAGGCGAAGGGTTTCGAGGGCGAAGCCGTCCGCGACGGGATCATCCTCGCCAGCGACCTCGCGACCGTCGACCCGTACCGCGCCGCCCCCCACAACAAGGGCATCATGAACGGCGTCGCCGCCGTGGCCAT
>VXNE01000017.1 GCA_009840715.1 Gammaproteobacteria bacterium | reverse complement strand
GATCCACACCATCATCGGGGCCGGGGCGGCATCCGGTGGCGTCATGGACGCCTCGAATCTCTTGAAGCCGCTGCTGGCGTCCGGCGAGATCCGCTGCATGGGCTCGACGACCTATCACGAGTACCGCGGCATCTTCGACAAGGACCGCGCGCTGTCGCGGCGGTTCCAGAAGATCGACATCACCGAGCCGAGCGTCGATGACACCTACAAGATCCTCCGCGGCCTGAAGTCCCGGTTCGAGGACCACTACAGCCTGCGCTACACCGATCGCGCGCTACGTGCGGCGGCCGAGCTTGCCGACCGCTACATCACGGACCGCTACATGCCGGACAAGGCCATCGATGTCATCGACGAGGCGGGGGCCGCGCAGCAGCTCCTGAACCCGGCGAGGCGCAAGAAGTCCATCGGCGCGGGCGACGTCGAGCGCGTGGTGGCGAAGATCGCCAGGATTCCGTCGAACCAGGTGACTGTCTCGGACAAGGAGGCGCTCAAGGACCTCGAAGGCAAGCTGAAGATGGTCGTGTTCGGCCAGGACGAGGCCATCGAGACCCTCGCGTCGGCGATCAAGCTTTCCCGGGCCGGGCTCAAGGTCGAGGAGAAGCCGATCGGCAGCTTCCTGTTCGCGGGCCCCACCGGGGTCGGGAAGACCGAGGTGTGCCGCCAGCTCGCCAACATCATGGGCGTGGAACTCCTGCGCTTCGACATGTCCGAGTACATGGAGCGGCACACCGTCTCACGGCTGATCGGGGCGCCCCCCGGCTACGTGGGATTCGACCAGGGCGGGCTCCTGACCGAGGCGGTCACCAAGCATCCGCACAGCGTGATTCTCCTCGACGAGGTCGAGAAGGCGCACCCGGAAGTCTTCAACCTGCTGCTGCAGGTGATGGACCACGGCACCCTGACGGACAACAACGGCCGCCATGCCGACTTCCGCAACACGGTGCTCATCATGACGACCAACGCCGGGGCCCAGGAGGCGGCGCGGGCGTCGATCGGGTTCACGCAGCAGGACCACAGCACCGACGCGATGGAAACCGTCAAGAAGATGTTCACGCCGGAGTTCCGCAACCGGCTCGACGCGATCATGCAGTTCAACGCGCTGCCCATGTCCGTCATCAAGACGATCGTGGACAAGTTCCTCGTTGAGCTCCAGGCTCAGCTCGACGCGAAGAAGGTGCAGCTCGACGTGGACGAGGACGCCCGCGACTGGCTTGCGCGCGAGGGCTACGACGAGAAGATGGGCGCGCGTCCCATGCAGCGGCTGATCCAGGAGAAGATCAAGCGTCAGCTCGCCGAGGACATCCTGTTCGGCGACCTGTCCCAGGGCGGCGGCAACGTGTTCATCACCGTCGAGGACGGCGACATCGCCATCCACGTGCTGGAGGACGAACCCGCTTGAGGACGACCCCTGCGGGTCACCGTTCGCGGAAGGTAATCCGCCCCTTGGTGAGATCGTACGGGGTCAGTTCGACGTTCACCCTGTCCCCCGTGAGGATGCGGATGTAGTTCTTGCGCATCTTGCCGGAGATGTGCGCGGTGACCACGTGCCCGTTCTCAAGCTCCACCCGGAACATGGTGTTCGGCAGGGTATCGATTACCGTACCCTGCATCTCGATCTGTTCTTCCTTCGCCATCCCCCGCCATCTCGTCCCTGATTGCGCGGCCCCGGTTTCTCTTGGCTCGGAAGGCCCGGGACGCCACGCGAGCGCGGGATTCTGCCGCATGCGCGCCGTCAAGTCATCTCCGTCCACCGCCCGCCCTGCAGCAGCTCCACCGGGCGGAAGTCCGTCTTGTAGCGCATCTTCGGGGCATCCTCGATCCAGAAACCCAGGTAGAGGTGGGCCAGCCCGCGGCGGCGGCACTCGTCGATCTGGTGCAGGATCGAGTAGACGCCCAGGCTGCGCCGGGACAGGGCGGGGTCGAAATACGTGTAGATGGCCGAGAGGGCATCGGGCAGTACGTCCGTCACCGCGACCGCGGCAAGCTCGCCGTCCAGGTACGTGCTGAGGAAGAGGGTCCGGCTCCAGGGCGCCAGCAGGAACGAACGGAACTGGGCGCGGGAGGGCGGGTACATGCTGCCGTCGGCGTGGCGGCCGGCGATGTAGCGCGCGTAGAGATCGTAGTGCTCCTCGCGAAACTCGGCGGGCTCGACCCGTCTCTCGGCGTCCCCGTTGCGCCGGTGGATACGCCGGAAACGCCGGCTCCAGCGAAACCGGTCCACGGGGACGCGGGTCGGAACGCACGCGCGGCAATGCGTGCAATGCGGGCGGTACAGGTGCGGACCGCCCCTGCGGAAGCCCGCTTCCGAGAGCGTTCCGTAGATCCCGCTGGAGGGCGTGTCCGCCGGGTCCAGGAGGAGCGTGGCCGCCTCGCGGTCGTCGAAATAGCCGCAGCCGTGACCGGGCGTCAGGTAGAAGCGGGCCGATGAGACGCGCTCAATCGCCATCGTCGTCGCCCCCTGTTGCGGGCGGAACGGTCCACGGGCCCCGTCTCGTGGCCCGGGCCCGGTTGCGTGCGAGCCGGTCGAGGAACTCGTCGCGCGCCATCGGCTCGGCGCCGAGGGAACTCAGGTGCGCGTTCGGGAGCTGACAGTCGATGAGCTCGAACCGCCATCCCTCGAGCCGCGCGACCAACGCGGCGAGTGCCGCCTTGGAGGCGTCCGTCCGCCGGGAGAACATCGACTCGCCGAAGAACATGCCGCCGAGCGATACGCCGTACAGGCCGCCCGCGAGGCGCTGACCGTCCCACGCCTCGACGGAATGTGCGAACCCCAGGGCATGGAGACGCTGGTATGCAGCGCGCATGCCGGGCGTGATCCAGGTACCGCCGCCGGACTCGCGCGGAGCGGCGCAACCCTCGACCACGGTGGCGAACGCGGTGTCCATGGTGATGGCGTAGTCGCCGCGCCGGAGCCTGCGCGCCAGGCTTCGGGAAACCCTGAGGCGATCCGGGAACAGCACGGCCCGTGGATCCGGCGACCACCAGACGGGGGGGCTCCGATCGTCGTCGAACCAGGGAAAGATGCCATGGCCGTACGCGGCGAGCAGCCGCTCCGCTGAGAGGTCGCCGCCCGTGGCGAGCGGCGCGTCCGCGGGGCCCGTGCGGGGGTCCGGAAAGCCGCCGGCGACGGCGCCGCGCGCCCGGCTCGCGCTCATGACGTGTCGAGGAACTTCTCGGCGTCGAGGGCTGCCATGCAGCCAAACCCGGCGGACGTGATGGCCTGCCGGTAGACGTGATCCGCCACGTCCCCGGCGGCGAACACCCCCGGCACGCTGGTCGCGGTGGCGTTGCCGTCCGTCCCGCTCGATACGGTGATGTAGCCGTCGCGCATGTCGAGCTGCCCGTCGAAGAGCTGCGTATTGGGGGTGTGGCCGATCGCGATGAACACGCCCGCAAGCGCGATCTCCCGCGCCGGCCCGCCACCGGCGGGGGTAACGGCCATGCCGGTCACGCCGCTGTCGTCCCCGAGCACCTCGGCGAGCACGTGGTCCCAGAGGAAGGTGACGTTGGGCCGCGCGAACAGACGGTCCTGCAGGATCTTCTCCGCCCGCATCGTGTCGCGACGATGCACCAGCGTGACGCTCTGCGCGATGTTGGACAGGTACAGGGCTTCCTCCGCGGCCGTGTTCCCTCCGCCGATCACCGCGACATCGTGCCCGCGATAGAAGAAGCCGTCACAGGTCGCGCACGCGCTGACACCCCGGCCCAGGAAGGCCTCTTCGCTGGGCAGCCCGAGGTATTTCGCGGAGGCCCCCGTCGCGACGATGAGGGCGTCGCAACGGTAGGCATCCCGGTCTCCCTCGAGCAGGAACGGACGCGTGGTGAGGTCGGCGCGATGCACGTGGTCGGCGATGACCTCCGTGCCGAACTTCTCCACGTGGGTCCGCATGCGGTCCATGAGTTCGGGCCCCTGCAGGCCGTTCGCATCCCCGGGCCAGTTGTCGACATCCGTCGTCGTGGTCAGTTGGCCGCCGACCTCGACTCCGGCGATCAGCGCCGGCGCGAGGTTGGCACGGGACGCGTAAAGGGCCGCGGTGTATCCGGCGGGGCCGGAACCGAGGACGATCAACCGGCGGTGGTCCGTCACGCCGCACCGTCCCCCGCGGCTTCCAGGAGCGCGATGTAGGGCCCGGCCCCGGCGTGCGGAGCGATGTATCGGGCCAGATCGACACCGTCGCCGTTTCGCGCGGACACGTCGCGGCCTGCTTCGGTGAAATAGTGGAGGAAACGTTCGAAGTCGCTGGCCCGCATGCTCCGGTAGGCAAACAGGAGGACGTGGAAGTCCGCGTCTCCGGGCAGGTCCGGCGGAATCTTGTCGAGGAAGCCGCGCACGCGCGCGTCGTCCCAGACCTCCTCCACCACCTTCTCCTTGTCCCGCGTCAAGCGCGCACCCCGC
>VXNE01000184.1 GCA_009840715.1 Gammaproteobacteria bacterium | reverse complement strand
GCCGGGAAACACGATCCTGAACGCTGTGCCGTCGTATTGCAGCGGTGTCGTCCACCGCAGGGCGTCCTGGTCTGCGCGCGGGGATTCGCCGTAGTCCACTGTCGCCGAAACGCTGAATTCACCGTGCTTCATCAGGTCGTTGCCGTTGGGTACGTAGTGGATCGCCATGCTGCCGGGAGCCAGCGCATCCAGGGAAAAGCTGGCGGAAGCCTCGCGGGACGACGGACTGATCCACAACCCTTCGCCCGGGTCTGTTGCCCCGTTGGCGTTCAGGTCCAGGTACATGGCGTCTCCCTGCCGGACAGGGCCTGATATGGACAGGTTGAGTTCGGGGTGCTGGTCCGGGTCATCGAGAATAACGTCGATTACGCCGTCCTCCTCCCTGGCGGAACGGGGAGCTCCTGCCTCCGTAATGGTGATCTCGCCCAGTAGCGCAGCGCGGTTGCCTGCCGCGAGAACTCGCCGGTCTTCCAGGTCTATGGCGGGAGGCGAGGCTGGGCGGGTGACCGACAGAACCCAGTCTTGCGCCGAGACCGATACGGCCGCGGCCACGCAGCAAACCGCGGCGACTTTCACCGCCAGGCTCTTTTTCATGCTTCGGGGGCGCCCTCCAACAAGCGATTGAACAGCGCATCTACCGGGCGGCGGGTCCGACCGCCGGCTAACCCACGTTGTGTTGGGCCCAGAGCAGGCGATCTTCCTCGAACGGCGCATTCTCTACCCTTGCTGGATGACCGAAGACGGCGGTCGATCGCGTTTCCTCGTCGTAGGGAACCAGGTCCGCGAGCGCTTCGGTGCGCGGATTCCCGGTTCTCGCGAAATTGATCACCGAGTCCTGCAGGTGTGCGGCAAGCATGTCTTCGGCCTCGCCCCCGCCGAAGAACTCGATGCTCTCGTCGCTGAAGGCATGGGTGCCGAAGATGAAGCCGATGATGATCGCGTGACACGATCGCAGGATCCCGCCGTCCCACGGCGATTCCGCCGTGAACACGTACTGGTACGCCGGGTGGCCGCGCGCCGCGATCCCCTCGCAGAGGCGGATCGAGGGCATGCGCATTCGGCGGCCCGTCTCGATGGCTGCCAGCACCGACACGGGGTCGGTCCAGTGGCCGCGTCCCTTGAGGATGCGGCGGAACCCGTCGATGAGGCCCTGCGCGTCCTCGACAGTCTTCGACACCTCGGCCACCAGTCCGGCCTCGTCCAGGTTCTCCGCCAGCGGGCTGCGGCAGGTGAATAGCCGCCACTCGTCACGCTGGGTGCCGGCGAAGACAGAGATGCCGTCCGCCGCGCCGTGCTTGACCGCGTCGACCGGTATCCCCTTGAGGTCGGTGCCGTCGATGACCGACCGGAAGTTGCCAAGGCCGTCCGGCATCGAGAATCCCAGCCCGGCATCGGTGATGGTCTCCGGATCGAGTGCCAGGAGCTTGTCCACATCGTTCCCGGTCAGGCCGACCTTCTCGAGGAACGCCTCGGACACCCGTACCGCGCGTTCGAGCGGGTTCGCGCTGCTGCCGCCGCCGCTGACGGGCATGGCGCGATGGAAGAGCCCCTTTGCAGGCGCGAATGCCAGGAGCGCGCAGACGCTCGCGGCACCCGCCGACTCCCCCAGGATGGTGACGTTGCCGGGATCGCCGCCGAACGCGGAGATGTTGTCGCGTATCCACTTCAGCGCCTCGACCTGGTCCAGCAAGCCCTCGTTCCCGGTTGAAGGAATGCGCCCGCCGGTCACCTCGTTCAGGTTGAGGAAACCCAGCGCGCCGATCCGGTAGTTGATCGTGACGACGACCACGTCGCCACGTCGCGACAGTATCTCGCCGTCATAGGTCGGCGTGGCCCCCGTGCCGCCGGTGAAGCCGCCGCCGTGGATCCACATCAGCACCGGGCGCTTCGCGCCGTCGATGCCGGGTGTCCAGACATTGAGCTGCAGGCAGTCCTCGTCGCGCTTCTCGGCGTTTGCGGAATTGAACACGAACTTCAGCGGGCCTTCGCCGGGGCGGGCGGCCTGCCACGCCTGCGTGCCCCAGTCGCCGCCCGCGGCGCGCACGCCGGCCCAGGGTTCCGGAGGCTCGGGCGCGCGCCAGCGCCGCTCGCCCACGGGAGGGGCCGCAAAGGGAATGGCCCTGAAGCGGTGGACCCCGTCAATGCTCGCACCCTCTACCTTGCCGTATCGCGTCTCGACGATGGCCATGCTGTCCTCCTCCCGATGATCTCGTGAACGGCTAAGTTTGGGAGGGACTGCATGCCAACGCAAGGATGGAGGGCCGCCGCAGCGAAGCTGGAGTGCCTTGACTGCCCTGGCTCGCGAGTTCGAACGGGCGGGCCAGGGGACTGCTTGCCGCCCAACCCGGGTCAGACCATACTGACCGGCGAAGCGAGCCGGTCCCGCGAGTGCGAGTACATAGATGACGTCACTCAGCAGAGGCAGAGAAAGTCGGACCCACGTTGCGATCCGGCCAGATCTCCCCGGGGCGGATATTGTGGCCACGGGCATCGAAGACCTGGGGCGAGGCGAATTCACCGTCGAGGCACTGCTGGTGGCCGTGGGTGCCCCGCGGTTGCGCGGCATCGGCCTGGAGATCCCCGATGCGCCCGGTTGCCCGGAGCGTCCGGAACTGGCTTTGTACGCTGCCATCGGTGAGCGCGAGGCCGACAACACGCACTCCCGCTACAACGCACTGATCCGGCGCCTGATCAGTTTCGAGCGCGCAATGGAGGCACTGCACCCCTTGCCCATCCGGTGATGGGATGGGGAGCGCGTTAGGTGAACTGATCGCGGAGTACGCAGATCAATGTCCCTGGGGCGCCGACGCCCCGCGCTGGGTTGAGTGTGGCGATGCGCCGCGTTCAAACCGGATTCCGGCGTTCACCGGTCGAGACGGTGCGTGCGGGTCAACTCTACGCAGCACCGCGAATTTGGCGCCGGTGACCACCACCGGCACATGTTGCTGCCAGCGCGGCACTGGCGTGTCTGCACCGCTGGCAAGAACGCGGACGGCGCCGAATCTCCGTTCTTCCGAAAAGTCGGGGTAGTCAGCGTCGGGATCCGCCGTCACGATGTGGGTCACCATCGCAGCTGGCAGCAAGCGGACGAAGTGGCGACCTGTGTCGGCGTCGTACAGTGGGATGTCTCGATGCAGGTGGTAGTAGCCGGGCGTGTTGTAGTAATGGCGGTCGGCTTGCCACACGGCACCGACGCGAGGCGAGCTGGCCAGGTAGCGATACGCGGCGAAGATCTGGTCATGGCCGGTGCGTGTGCCGAGAAACGTGACGTGAGCCATCTCCCGGGACCAGGACCGGTAGACGCTCTCCTGGTGCGGCAGCGCGTTCAGGATCCCCGCCGCCGACACGCACGCGAACGCCGTGCCCGCCGCGAACGCCCCGGCGCGGCCCCAGCCACCGCGGCCGTGGAGCCGAACGGCGAGGTCCGCACCAATTATCATCATCAGCGGCACGATGGCGAACACGAACCGATACTCCTTGTGCGGCTGCAGGGAGTGGATGCCGACGATCAGCGCCACGAGGGCAAGCAGCAGGGCGTACCGGCGCGGCGCGAACGCCGCCGCGATCACGCACAGGACGCTCAAGCCCCCGTGCGCCGTCAATAGCCAGGCGAGGTACTGCCACGCCTGGCTCTCGCCGGCGCGGTACACCTCCGTGACGAGGTTGAAGCGGATGTTCGTGATGTAGGAGTGGAAGAGGCCGGCGTCCCATGTGACGGCGTCGAATGCGCCCACCGCGAGGACGAGCGCGCCTGCCGCCGACAGCAGGGTCGGCCGCCGCTCCGCGCGCAGGAGCACGAGCGCGAACAGCACGACGGCCACCGGCGCGTACTGGGGCCGGATGGCGGCGGCGAGCACGGTCAGGAGCGCCGCCCACAGGCCGGCGCCGAGTTCGATGCGGCCGGGGCGCACGGCGATCCAGAGCGCCAGCAGCAGCGGCCCGGTGGCGACGAACTCCGTCATCGGCTTGTGCGCGAATCCGCACAGTTCGTACCAGAGCGCGCCGGCTACCAGGGCGACGCGGGCGGCGGTCTCCCCGAAATGGGTGCGCGCGGCGAGGTACATGCCCGCCGGGATCGTCAGCGAAACGGCGCAGAACATGAGCTCGACGCCGGCGACGTACCAGCGCGGCTCGCCCAGGCCGACGAGGTCGAACAGCGTGAGCACGCCGGCGACCATTCCCGGCACGAACCAGGCGCGGGCGCCGTAGAAGTACTCCCAGTACGTGACGCCATTGCCGAAGACCAGGCGGTGAGCCGGCTCCAGGTACTGGAATATCTCGTCCGGGTGCAGGCTGAAGTCACCGGAAAGGGCGACCGCCGCACGCGCCAGGAACGCCAGCGCGAGCACGAGCGGAAGGTGTTTCCAGATCCTGCCCGTTTCCGCGTGGGGGTGGAGGAGGGTTTCGAG
>VXNE01000177.1 GCA_009840715.1 Gammaproteobacteria bacterium | reverse complement strand
GCCACTCCTTGGCGCGGGCATAGCCGACGAGCTGGGGCCAGATCACGGCGCCACCGTCCCCGGCCACCAGCCCGACCTTGACGTGCGGGTCACCGATCTTCGCCTTCTCGTCGGCCACGATCACGTCGCAGAGCAGGGCGAGTGAGGCGCCGAGGCCCGCCGCGGCCCCGTTCAGCCGGCAGACGATCGGTTTCTCGAGATCGAGCAGCGTCATGATGATGCGTTTGGCGTCCGGCAGGATGCCGCGGAAGCGGGAGGTGTCGTCGATCATGTCCTGGAACCAGGCCATGTCGCCGCCGGCGCAGAATGCCCGGCCGGCGCCGGTGAGCACGACCAGGTCGCTCTCCGCGTCGTCCTGCGCGTCGACGAAGACGTGCCCCAGTTCGCGGTGCAGGTCGTGGTCCACGGCGTTCATCGGGCCGTTGTCGATCGCTATGGTCAGGATGCGGCCGTCGCGGGTCAGAGTGAGGGTCTTGTAGCGGTCGAGGTCCATGGGGGTCTCCTGGATGATCGGATGGCGGCACGGCGTCAGCAGTTCTCCGCGCCGGCGCTCCTGATGTAGGCGACGAGGCGCCAGATGTCGTCGTCGCCTTCGGGAAGCTGCCCTCCGAACGCGATCATGGTGGTCTCCGGCACGCCTTCGGAAATCACCCGGTAGGTCCGCATCTTGCCCGCCGTGCAGCCAGGTGCAGTCGAAGAGGTAGGGTGCGTCGCGTGGTCCCGGTGACAGGCCGTGGCAATAGCCCGCGCAGACACCGGTGAAGAGTTGCCGGCCTCGGGTCAGCGCCACGGTGTCACCGCGAAAAGCGTCGGCCGGCGAGGGCGGCTCTCCCGGCGTGCAGGCCGCCAGCACGCAGAGCGTCGCCCATGCGGCCGCCTGCGTTGGCGCGCGCCGAACCGGGCTCACTGGGGCAGCGCGAACACGAACAGGTTGCCGCCTTCGGGAAGGTTCGTCGGGCCCCCGGCGTACCGCGCGAAACCCGTGTGGTTGCCGGAACCGATGGCGACGTAGCTTCTGCCGCCCGCCCGATAGGCGACCGGCTGACTGCGCACGCCCCCGCCCATGCGGAACTTCCAGAGCACGTCCCCGGTTTCCGCGTCGAGCGCCAGTGCGTGTCCGGACTGGTTGCCGGTGAAGACCAGCCCGCCGGCGGTCGAGAGAGCGCCCGCCATCATCGGGTGCTCGTCGACGTAGCGCCAGCGGACTTCGCCGGTGTTCTTGTCCACCGCCACGACGTTGCCGTGGGCCTTGCCCTCGTCGACGTCCACGGTGATGGGCGAACCTGCCGTGAACTGCTGTCCCTTCACGAACACGATCATGCCCTTCTGGTAGTACTGGCAGCCTTCGACCGACGGCACGTAGACGAGGCCCAGGTCCGGGTTCATGGCGCCGGCCCAGGCGCCGTTCATGCCGCCGAGGTTGCTCGGGCAGACCCGGTAGTCCGGCTGTGCCATGGGTTTCGCGAGCGGGTTGACGATCGGGCGGCCGTCCTCGCCCATGGTCGCCCAGTTGAGTTCCTCGACGTATTGGGTGGCTCCCAGGAACGCGCCGTCGGTCCGGCCGAGGATGTAGAAGAAGCCGTTCCGGTTCGGCTGCACGATCGCGGGGATCGTCTCGCCGTCGCGTTCGACGTCGGTGAGGAAGAGGTGCGTGTTGCCGTCGTAGTCCCACACGTCGTGGGGCGTGAACTGGAAATGCCAGAGGCGTTCGCCCGTGTCGGGGTCCACGGCGAGCAGGCTGTTGGAGTAGAGGTTGTCGCCGGCGCGCAGGTCGCCGTTCCAGTCAGGTGCGGGATTGCCCGTCGTCCAGTAGAGGATGTCGGTCTCGACGTCGTAGGCGCCGCTCGTCCAAGCGGGAGCTCCGCCCGTCTTCCAGGAGTCGCCGGCCCAGGTCTCGACGCCCGGCTCGCCCTCGACCGGAACCGTGTAGTGCCGCCAGCGCCGTTCTCCTGTCTCGACGTCGTAGGCGTCGAAGAAGCCGCGGATGCCGAACTCGCCACCGGCGATGCCGATGATCGCCATGTCCTTCACGATCATGGGCATCGAAGTGGCGCTGTAGCCCTCGGCGTAGTTGGCCAGCGTCGTTTCCCACTGCAGTTCGCCCGTAAGTCGGTGAAAGGCGAGGAGCTTCGCGTCGAGCGTCGCCATGAGGACGGTGTCGCCGGCGATCGCGGCGCCCCGGTTCACCCGTCCGCAGCACAGCCGGAGGTCGTCCGGCTGCTGGTGGTCGTACCGCCAGAACAGCTCGCCGGTCACGGCGTCGAGGGCGAACAGGCGGTTGTCCGACGAACTCACGTACATCACGCCGTCGTAGACGGTGGGGGAGACCTCGAACTGGTGACGCGTCCCGGTCGGGAACGCCCACGCCACCTGGAGTTGCGCGACGTTGCCGCGGTGGATGTCGTCGACGGGAGAGTGACGCAGGCTGTCGTAGTCGCCCGCGTAGAGGAGCCACTGCTCCGGGTCCGTGGCGCCGGCGAGCAGGTCCGCCTCGGTGACGGGCCCGCCCCCGTTGCCGATGTCGCCGTCACTGATCCAGTGTGTCGGCTTGGGGGCGTCGGGGATTTCGGCCTCCCCCACTTCCGCCGGGGCGGGCTCGACAGCTTGCCGCGGCGCGGGTTCACAGGCGGCGAGCAGCCAGGCTACCGTTATCGCCGCGATCCGGATGCGCATCGTAAGTTCCCCCCGTTTGCCGCCCGCCCACGACGCCAGGAAGCGCATTGTAGGGGAGGGGCTCGTCCCCTCCCATCTCGACCAGAGGGTTCGCCCCACACACCCGCCGGACCTGTTCGACAACCGGTTTGCGGGGACGCATGATGACGGTGATGGGGGCTGCCGGTAGCTTGGCGACGCCGAAGCCGAGAAAGAGCTGCTGGCCATCGCGACGATGGTCGCGTTGATGGAGGACAGACATGCGCCTGGACAAACCACGGGTTGCCCCGCTGGAGGTAGAAGACTGGTCCGACGAGGCCAGGGAGCTGTTGCAGCCGTTCGTGGAGCGGGCAGGGCAGGCCAACGTTTTGAAGACCCTGACCAACCACCCTGACCTGTTACGGCACTGGCTGGTGTTCTCCACCTACATTCTCGACGGTTCCACCCTGAGCCCGCGCGATCGGGAGCTGGCGATCCTGCGCATCGGGTACCTGTGTCAGTCGGGATACGAGTGGGGGCAACATGTGCAGCTCGCGCGCCAGGCCGGCATGTCGGACGACGACATTCGCGCCTGCAAGACCGGCCCGGAAACCCCGGGGTTGGGCAACCTCGACAGGCTGATACTCAAGGCCACGGACGAACTGCACGACGACGCCCACGTCAGCGACGAGACGTGGGCGGGTCTGTCCGAGCACTATTCGACGCAGCAGATGATGGACTTGGTGTTCACCGTCGGTCAGTACAACCTCGTGTCGATGGCGTTGAACAGCCTCGGCGTGCAACTCGACGAAGGGTTGCCGGGATGGGACGTCTAGACTGAACCCGTCGCCAGGGCGTTACTCCATCGTGTAGCGAAGCTGCAATCCCCACAGGCGGGGCGGAGACCAGACCCCAATCGTACCGCCGATGGTTGCTGACGGGAGAATGTTCTCCAGGAGTTCCTCATCGGTCACGTTCTCGATGAAGCCGGTCAGCTCCCATCGATTGTTCACGTTCGAGATCACCCTCACGCTTTGCAGGGTATGGGAGTCTATTCGGGCGAAGTCGTTGTTGAACACGGCCGTGTAGTAGTCGTCCTTGTAGGCCGCCTCGTACCGGAACGTGATGTCCGCGCCCTGCTCGAACACGTGGGTGAACTGAAGACCTACGCTGTAGGACACGTCGGGCGCGCGCAAGGTCTGGTTGCCCTCCAGGTCCACCAGCTCCGGTGGATCCATGGGATCGTCGGACATGAACTCTTCGAACTCCGACTTCATGAACGACACGCCGCCGTCGATCTGCACGGCATCCACGGGAACCCAGACAAACTCCGCCTCGAAGCCCGTGTTTGTCACGTCCGTGGCGTTTTCCACCAGGGAGGCGTTGTTGATGAACAGTCTCGCCTGGAAGTCCTGGTAGTCGTAGTTGTACGCCGCGAGGTTCAGGCGCAGGCGACCGTCGGCGAGCGTCGATTTCAACCCGACCTCATACGCCGCCACCGTCTCGGGATCGAACGCATTGTTGCAGCTTCCGGTGTTGAACCCTCCCGACTTGTAGCCCTTCGCATAGGAGCCGTACACCATCACGGACTCGCTCACGTCGAAATCGGCGGACAACTTGTAGGTCATCTCCTGCCAGTCGTTCTGGAGCTTGAGATCGAAGCACTTGCCGGGAGATATGTTGTTGGTGATGGTCTGCGTGTTGGTCTTGTCGTCGTCCGTGCGGCGAACGCCCGCGGTAAGGCGCAGCCGATCGGATACGTGGTACGACCCTTGCAC
>VXNE01000390.1 GCA_009840715.1 Gammaproteobacteria bacterium | reverse complement strand
GCCGCCCTTGCGCACCTCCCACCGACACGTGCGGTTTATATGCCGACCTACACGACTCCCGGGATCCGGCCCGCCAGCAGCAGCTTGCCGACGGACTCCTCGACGATGATGGCGTAGATCACGAGGATGGCCGACGGCGGGATGAGGGACGCCAGCGTGCCGCCGGCCGCGATCACGCCCGCGGTGAGGCGCTTGCCGTAACCACTCTTCAACATGTCCGGGACGGCGCCGCGCGAGAACACCGCGGCCGTGGCCGTCGAGGCGCCGGACACCGCGGCGAAGCCCGCGCTCGCGAACACCGTCGCCACCGCCAGGCCGCCGGGCACCCATCCGACCCAACGCCGCGCCGCCTCGAACAGCCGTGTCGTCAGCCCGGCGTGGAACGCGAGGAAGCCGATCAGGATGAAGAGCGGCAGGACGGAAAGCGGATAGGTCACCGTCTTCGAGTGCGGGATCGTCCCGGCGATCGCCCCCGCGACGCTCCATCCCTTGAGTTCCAGCAGCCCGAGGAAACCGGTCAGCGCTGCGGCCACGTAGACCCGCACGCCGAGCGCCACCAGCAGGACAAGCAGGCCGACCCCGAGGATGCCGATCCAGAAGTCGTCGAGACCGGTCACCGGGGCCCCCGGTCCGCGTCGTCCCCTTCGGAGAGCAGAATCTCCTGTTGCGCGCGCTCGGCCGCGTCCTGGATCGACGGCACGGCCACCGGCTCGAGCTCCGGCGCCGCCGCGAGCCGCAGGTAACCGCCGAACTGCACGGCGAGCCGCAGCAGGAGGACCGAGAGCGCCACGGGCACCACGAGCTTTGCGGGCCACGTGACGAGCTCGATATCGATGGTGCTGTCGCCGAACTCGAACGCCCGTTCGAAGTGGGCCCAGGAGTACGGGATGAGCACGGCGACGATGAACGCGGCGAGGCCCGTACCGAGAGCCTCCACCAGCCATTTCGCGCGGCCGGCGAGCTTCCCGACGAGCATCTCCATCCGCACGTGGCCGCCGACGCGCTGCACGAAGGCAATGGACAGCACGGCGAACCCGACCATCGCGACTTCGACGACGTCGATGTACCCGAAGATCGGGGCGTTGAAGACCGTCCGCAGCACGATCTGCACCACGCCGAGGAGCATGAGGGCGAAGATCAGGACGCCGGCGAGGAGGTTGAGGCCGTTCTCCACGCCACCGAGCAACCGGTCGGCGTGGTCGAGCAGCCGCCCGAAACGATCCGTCATCGGGGTTTTCTTGCGAGGGGCAAGCCCCTGACGCGGGCCGCCCTCGCGCTCCCCGGCTGAGGGCTCATTCGTAGGACTGCCCCACAGCCGCGAACACCGCCCGCACCAGGCCGCGCGCGTCGAAGCGGTCGGCGTTGTCCTCGATCCAGGCTTCGATCACGGGCCGGCCCGCGCGGGCGCGGAACTCGGCGAGCTGCGCGTCCGTGTAACGGATCTCCTCGAGGCGCTCGCGCAGCATGGGCAGGTTCTGCGCGTCGACGTCGCGGTACGCCTGGAACTGCGCGGCGATGACCTCTTCCTTCAGGTCGTCGAGGAGCGCCCGGTACTGCGGCGGCAGTGCCCGGTACGCCGTGATGGAGAAGGCGAGCGGACAGTCGGAAGTCCCCGGCGCCAGGTTGCCCGTGAACCAGTCGGCCACCTCGTGAATGCGGTACGACACGTGCCCGTACGTGAACGGGAAGGACGCGGCGTCCATGGTCCCTTGCTGCACGCCCGTGTAGACCTCCGTCGCCGTGGAGCTCGCCGGGGTCGCGCCGAGGAGCTTCATGGCCTGACCGAGTCCGCCGCCGGCCCGGACGGTCAAGCCCTTCCAGCCGGCCAGTTCCCGCGGCGGCGCCCCGCGGCCCAGGAGTTCGTACTGGGGCAGGAACGAGGATGTGTAGACCATCGCGTTCCACCGCGCGAGTTCCTTCTCGACCGCCGGATGGGCATAGACCGCCTCCCGGACGCGGCGGTCCTGGTCCGCGTCGTTCATGGGCAGGAAGGGCATCGTGAGCACCATCAGCGCCGGGTTCTTCCGCGGATGGTAGAAGTTGCAGACCATGGCGGCCTGAAAGGCGTCGATGGCAAGCCCGTCGAGGTTCTCGCGGGCCTTGGAGAGCGCTTCCCCGTACGCCAGCGACATCCGCCAGCGGCCTCCCGTGCGCGCCTCGACGCGCGCCGCGAGTTCGTCGGCGACGGCCGTTCCCGCGCGCTCCTTGCCCCACAGGGACACGTCCCACTCGAGTTCGGGTCCCTCGACCAGCCCGTCGGCCGCGGCCGGAAGGCCGGCGCCAGTCAACAGTGCGAGCGTGAGCAGAACGCTTCGGACCGTGCCGTATCGCCCCATGGCTGGCCTGACGCCTGCCGAGTCAGCCGCCGACCGCGCGGATCGTATCCGCCGCGCCCGCGCACTCCGCCTCGGCCGACGGCCCCAGGTGATGCCGCACGAGGAAGTGGAACACGCGGTCCGCCTGTGCTTCGGTCGCGAGGTCCGATTTCGCATAGCGGGCCGCGTCCGCCGAGATCGGCCGCGCCGCGCGGGCCTTCACGTGCGCTTCCGCGACCCGCTCCATCATCACGAACCAGGCCACGGCTTCCCGCACGGACGCGCCGACCGTCAGCAACCCGTGGTTCCGCATGACAGCGGCGCGGTTCGCCCCGAGCGCCGCCGCGATGCGGACTCCGCAGTCGAGGCCCTGGACCTGCACTTCCTCGTCGTCGAACAGCGCGTGGTCCTCGAAGAAGACGCACGCCTCCTGCGTGATCGGCTCCAGGAGCCGGGCCTCCGCGGAGAACGGCGTGCCGAAGGACGTGTGCGTGTGGGCGACGCTGACGAGTTCCGGGCGTGCGGCCAGGATGGGCCAGTGGATGAAGAACGCCGGACGGTTCGTGCCGCCGCCGCCTTCGACGATCCTCCCGTCGGGCCCGAGGAGCACGAGATCGTCGACGCGCGCGTCCCGGAACGCGACATCGCCCCGCAACAGCCAGAAGCAGTCGGTCCGCTCCGGGTCGCGGGCGCTGATGTGGCCGTCGCCCAGGTCGCCCCAGCCGAGCGCACCGAAGATGCGATAGCCGAGCGCCACCTCGCGCTTGCGTGCGGCGCGTAGCTCTTCGTTGGTGACCGCCGTCATGTCGTCCCCCGCCGGTTCGCCTTCGGGCCGTGGCCGGCCAGCATAGTGAGGAACGGCCCCCGCTACCACCGCGACGCCCGGTTCCTACGCCGCGCGATCGCCGCCGTTCAGAAACCCCTCGATCGCCGCCCAGATGGGCGGGACCGTCATCGGCGCGTTGTGGTCGCCCAGGAACTCCACCACCTGGGGCTCCGATACGAGCAGGCGCACGAACGCGCGGGACTCGGCCGTCGGCACGACGTTGTCGTGGCGCGAGTACAGGACGAGCAACCGCTCGGGCAGGCTCGCCGCCACCGCCGAGGCGTCGATGTCGTGCCGCAGCAACCACCGGACCGGAAAGACCGGGAAACGCTGCTGGGCGATGCGCGCGATGCTGACGTAGGGACTCAGCAGGATCAGCCCGTCCACGGGAACGGCGCCCGCCGCGAGGGCGGCGATGCCCGCACCGAGGCTGCGCCCGAACAGGATCAGTTCGCGCTCCGCGCCGAAACGCCCGCGCATCGTCTCGACGACCACACCCGCGTCGCGGACCAGGTCGCCCGCCGTCGGAACGCCGTCGCTCCCTCCGTAGCCCCGGTAGCTGATCAGCACGGTCGTCGCATCGAGGGCCGCAAAGTCGCGCAGACGTCCGGATATGTCCTCGGCGTTGCCACCGAAATAGACGAGGACCGGCCCTTCGGACTCTTCCTTGACGATCCAGCCGCGCAGGGTGACATCCCCACTCTGCACGGTCGCGGGCGCGAACTGCGGTCCGACCGGCACGTGACCGACCGGACGTGGATGAAAGATGAGCCGCTGCTGCATGAGGAAGAGGAATGCGCAGAGGCCCACGTAGACCGTGATCGCGAGCATCGCCGCCTGCACCCATCCCTTCATGGAGCCGTTTTCCCGCTTCTTCCCCGGAGCCTTCCCGACGCGCGATGGCACGCCCCACCCCGTTTCGGTAGGCTGCGCGTCCCGCGTCCGGGCACTATAGCTTGTCCGCGCAGGAAATCCGGCAGGACGACGACATGGAGACGTTCGGGGATCCCGGACCGCCCCCCCGGGTGCGGTGAGCGGCGCCGGGCCATGCACTTCTTCGACGACATCCCCGACGACTACCGCTCGGTCGTCGGGACGTGGACGCTGACCGGCGACGCCATCGTCGACTTCGCCGCGGACTGGGACCCGCAACCCTTCCACACGGACGCCGCCGCGGCCGCCGAGTCCGTCTTCGGCGGCCTGGTCGCGTCGTCCGCGCATCTCTTCGCCGTCTGCACCCGGCTCTTCTTCGATCACGAAGACCGCATCCAGGT
>VXNE01000404.1 GCA_009840715.1 Gammaproteobacteria bacterium | reverse complement strand
GCGATGCAGGCCCGGGATCCTGACCTGCCGGGCAAACTGAAGGACTTCCTGGACGACATTGACGACATCGGAGTCCGTGCCGAGTTTCTGGCAGCGTTGAACCTGAAGTGGGACCAGCCACAGGGGGATCCCGTGAACCTGGGTTACGTTCGGCGAACCGGGGAGGTCTGCACCGAGGCAAGTTACTGGAAGGTCGACGATGAACTCGCGGAGAGCTACAACGAGGCGCTCGCACGCCTGTTCGGAGGTCAAGTTAGAGCAGGTCGAGGGGGAAAGGACGGTGGTGGCGACCGGTTCGTCGCGCGTGGCGATGGGCGTTACTTTCGCGTCGAGGAGGTGGCCGACCGGCTGGCCGATTGGGGCGCGCTGATGGAGGACTTCCAGGACGCCGTTCGTGCGCAGACGGCGGAACGCGAGCAGTAGCCAACATCGCAGACACGGAGCCTCGGATCCGAGCCACGACCGGAGTTCGTGGCTAAGAGCGCACTCGCCGTTGGAGCACGAATCGGCGCCAAATCTCCTGGGATCCGGTGCGGTGACTGTGGCACACGGCGAGGAGAGTGCCCTGAAACTGGATTCGCGGCGGAAACCGGTCGCCCAGGGCACTCTCCGCGGCTGCACAGCCGCGTCGCGGTTGCGCTGGCTTCGCTCAGGCCACGTAGGCGGCCCAGTCCGTCATCAGCGCACGGCGCCGGTCGAACAGGTCGCTGCGCCGGTAGGCCGCTTCCACGCGATCGCCGTTGACGTGCGCCAAGGCGAGTTCGCAGACCTCGCGCGGCGCGTCGGTGCACTCGGCGGCCCAGTCGCGGAAGCTCGAGCGGAAGCCGTGTGGGACCGCGTCAATACGCAGCGCGTGCATGAGCTCCGAGAGGTACTTCTGGGGTATCGCGCGACCACGCGGCGACGGGAACACCCAGCCGTCGGCCGCGGCCAACTCGCTGGCCTCGTCCAGCACCTCGAGGGCCCGGTCCGACAGCGGCACGCGGTGCTCGCGGCCGTTCTTCATGCGCGTGGCCGGAATCGTCCACACCGCGGCGTCGCGGTCGATCTCCTGCCAGCGGGCGTTGCGGACCTCGCCCGAACGCGCGGCGGTCAGCACCAGGAACTCGAACGCCAGGCGGATGCCGCGGGCGGCGTCGCAGTCCCGCACCCGGGCGAGCGCGGCGCGGACCTCGGCGTGCGGCAACGCCCGCTGGTGCCGCTGTACGGCGGCGGTTCTCGGCAGCGCGGCGGAGATCGCATCGCCGGCGGGGTTGTCGGCGCGCAGGCCCTGCGCCACGGCCCACTTCATGACGGCGCCGATGCGCTGCCGCACGCGGCTGGCGGTCACGCGCTTGGTGGACCAGATGGGGAGCAGCACGGCCATGACGTCGGCGCTGGTCACGGCATTGACGGTCTTGGTGCCGAGGCGTGGTAGCGCGTAGGTGGCGAGGCTCGTGCGCCACTGGCGTTCGGAACCCTTGCGGTCCTTCCAGTGGGGACCGTGGATCCCGATCACGGTCTCCAGCGCCTCGGCGAAGGTCGGCACGGACTTGCCCGAGCGGCGGGGATCGTTGCCCTGAGCGATCGCCCGGGCGTTCTCCAGCGCGCGCTCGCGGGCCATGGCGAGGGTGACGACGGGGTAGCGGCCGAGGCCGAGGCTGGTGGGCCGGCCGTCGATGCGTACACTCTGCGTCCAGGACTTGTTGACGCCGCCGCGCAGCGCGGGTCTGACGAGCAGGCCGAGGCCGAGCCCGCCGCGACCGTCGCCGTAACGTCCGGGCTTGTTGGCGTTCCGCACGAAGGTGGCGGACAGCATGAGGGGTCGATTGTTCACTTCCCATTCCCTGTTCGGTTACAAAGGGGTGTTGAGAAGCAGTGTGCCCCGGTGATGCCCGAAACGCCAAAAAGTTCACGCTTATCAAAAGGTTAAAGGACGTACAGCGATGTCCTGCAACCTCCGAAAACTACCCTTCGGCGGAGGGCTTGTCCCATCCCGCCTCGAATGCACGCACGGTACCGGACGGCTTGTCCGGTGGTCAGGGGTTTGCACGATTCCGGCACGGGCGGCCACGAGGGCCGCCCCTACGTTCGCGTGGTCCGGCGCCGGGCGTTCGCGAGGATCACCCGTTCCCGCCGTAGGCGAGCTTGCGTGCTTCGCGCTCGCGCAGGATGCGGTCGAGGATCGCCCCCGCATCGACCCGGGGCGCGGGGTCTCCGAGCACGCCCGCCACGCGCCCGTAGTTCAGCAGGTAGCGGGAGCCGTCGCGCGTGCGCTTGAGGAACCCGCAGTCCACCATCCGCCGACCTCCTGGGCTGACCGTAGGGGATGGGCTTGTCCCATCCCGTCTCGAATGCACGCACGGTACCGGACGGCTTGTCCGGTGGTCAGGGGTTTGCACGATTCCGGCACGGGCGGCCACGAGGGCCGCCCCTACGTTCGCGTGGTCCGGTGCCGGGCGTTCGCGAGGATCACCCCCGCATCGACCCGGGGCGCGGGGTCTCCGAGCACGCCCGCCACGCGCCCGTAGTTCAGCAGGTAGCGGGAGCCGTCGCGCGTGCGCTTGAGGAACCCGCAGTCCACCATCCGCCGCCGCAGGGTGACGTGATCGATGCGCGCGCGGACGGACTTCAGCCAGTCGATCAGGAGTTCGTTGATCTCTTTTTCGCCGTAGGGATGCCGCCGCATCAACGCGCCGGCGGCTACTGCGAGCACCGTGTCGCGGCGGTCGGGATGGCTGGGGAATCCCTGCAGGCGCCCGGGACGAAGGAGCTTTCGCAGCAGGTCTTCCGCTTCTTCCAGGGCGGTCATCGGGGCAACCGAGGCGTTGCGGGCTCGCCTACCGCTTGAGCGCCTTGTTCGTCAGCGTCGTGATTTCGACATCCACGTTGTCGATGTCCTCCTGGAACTTGAGGATCACGTTCAGCGTGTCGCGGACGAGCTGGGGGTCGAGGGACTCCGTGTGCAGGAGCAGCAGCGTGCGCGCCCAGTCGATGGTCTCGCTGATGGCCGGCACTTTCTTCAGGTCGAGGTCGCGCAGGTCCTGGATGAAGCTCACGAGTTGCCGCCGCAGTTCCGGCGGAATCTCCGGCACGCGCGCGTGGATGATGCGCTGCTCGAGGTCCGCGTCCGGGAACGGGATGTAGAGATGCAGGCAGCGGCGCTTCAGGGCGTCGGAGATCTCGCGGGTGTTGTTGCTGGTCAGAAACACCATCGGCGGCTCGCGGCTCGCCTTCACCGTGCCGATCTCCGGGATCGAGACCTGGAAATCCGACAGGATCTCGAGGAGCAGGGACTCGAACTCGTGGTCCGACTTGTCCACCTCGTCGATCAGCAGCACGCAGCCGTCCTCCTCGCGGAGCGCCTTCAGCAGGGGCCGCGGCTCGAGGAACTCCTCCGAGAAGAAGATGTCGCCGAACTCGTGCAGGCGGGTGACGGACTCGGCGAACCCCTGGGCGCCCTGCAGCACCTCGTCGAGGGTCTCCTTGAGCACCTGCGTGTAGAGGAGCTGCTTGCCGTACTTCCACTCGTAGATGGCCTTCGCCTCGTCGAGGCCCTCGTAGCACTGCAGGCGGATGAGGGGCAGGTCGAACATCGTGGCGGTGGTCTTGGCCAGCTCGGTCTTGCCGACCCCCGGCGGACCCTCGATCAGGACGGGCTTGCGCAGGTGGTAGGCCAAGTAGACGGCGGTGGAGATCTGGTCGCTGCAGATGTAGCGGTGGGTCTCGAAGCTGTCCTTCAAGGCCTCCACGGACTCTGTCAACTGCGCGATGTGGGTCGCTGGCTCCGCCACGTCTCCCTCAGCTCTCCCTCAGCCTTGGCGCGACACAAAGCATGCTATTATCGCCTTGCGGTCGTCGGATGTATACCGACAATCGTGTTTTTTCTTTCTTTTCAATAGGTTGAGTGTGGTCTTGGGCCGTCCCGACCCGGTGCCGTACCAGGCCACATGACAGGCCCCGTCGCCGCGCTTTCCCGACGCGCTGTCGGCGCCCTCCGGGACCTCGCGCCGATCGTCGGCGTCATCGCGTTCTTCCAGATCGTCGTGCTCCAGCAGCCGTTCCCGAACTTCGGGAGCGTGTTCGTGGGGCTCGTCTGCGTGGTGGTCGGCCTCACGCTCTTCATCCAGGGCCTCGAGAGCGGGCTCTTTCCGCTCGGGGAGGCCATCGCCCACGCGTTCGCCCGCAAGGGCAGCGCCACGGCGCTCCTGGCGTTCGCGTTCTGCCTGGGTTTCGGCACGACGGTCGCCGAGCCGGCGCTGATCGCCATTGCCGCCGAAGCCGCCGAGGTGGCCTCCGAGGCGGGCGCCATAGCCGCTAACGAGGCCGCGCGAGACGACTACGCGTTCAACCTGCGCATGGTGGTCGCCCTCTCCGTCGGCGTCGCCATCGTCATCGGCGTCCTGCGCATTCTGAAGGGCTGGCCCATCCACCGCATCATCATCGGCGGCTA
>VXNE01000087.1:2602-4435 GCA_009840715.1 Gammaproteobacteria bacterium | reverse complement strand
GCTCAGGATAAGAACTCAGCGTTCCGCGAAGTCCACCGCCGCGCCGGTGGGGTCGAACCCCCTCCCCCGCTAGTCTTTTTTCGCCCGCTTGGGCTTCATCAGGAACGCGCCCAGGGCGGGCAGCAGCGCGATGGCGCCGACCATGTTCACCAGGAACATGAACGAGAGCACCGTGCCCATGTCCGCCTGGAGCTTCAAGGGCGCGAAAATCCAGGTCGCCACCCCCACCGCCAGCGTGAGGCCGGTGAGCACCACGCCCGCCCCCGTGGTGGCGAGCGTTCGCTCATAGGCCGCGGCGAAATCGAGGCCCTCTCTCATATCGGCGAGGAGACGCCCGCAGATGTATATTCCGTAGTCCACGCCGATGCCGACCCCCAAGGCCACCACCGGCAGGGTGGAGACCTTGAGGCCGATCTCCAGAAACGCCATGAGCGCGTAGGCGAGGAGCGAGACGAGCGCCAGGGGCGCGATAATGCAGACCGTCGCCGCTACGGAGCGGAAAGAGAACAGGCAGAGCAGGATGACCGCCGCGTAGACGTAGCCCAGAATCGGGAACTGCGACGCCTCTATCTCCTCGTTCGTCGCCGCCATCACCCCGACGTTCCCCGCAGCGAGGCGGAAGGCGACCCGCTCGTCATTCTCCGCGCTGTGGAATGTTTTCACGGCGGAGACGACCCGGCGGATGGTCTCCGCCTTGTGGTCGGCGGTGTAGACGAGCACCGGCATCGCCGAGCAGTCGCCGTTCAGCAGACCCGTGCTCGTCGGCACGAGGGAGACGGATTCGGCGAGCGCGTGGCGGTTGCGCGGGAGCGCACGCCACTTGAGGCTGCCCTCGTTCCAGCCGGCGTTCAGCTTGCGGACGATTCCGGGGAGCGCGACCACCGAGCGCACGCCCTCCACGTTCCGCATGCGCCACTCGAACTCGTCGATCAGGCGCATCACGCGGTAATCCACGCAGCCCTGCGGTATGGTCTCCACGATCACCGTCAGCACGTCCACGCCGATGTTGAAGCGCTCGACGATGGCGGCGGTATCGCGGTTGTAGGTGGAGGTCGCGCGCAGCTCCGGCACGCCCTGGTGCTGGTCGCCCACGCGCACCTGCGGCGCATAAAGCGCGCCCAGGGCCAGCAGGACGGCGGCGACGCCTATCGTCGCGAGGGCGGGACGCGGCCGGGCCAGGCGCGCCGCGCGCTTCCAGAGGTCTCCCGGGAACCCTGAGGAAGGCGCGCTCTCCCCCTCCCCTTGCGGTTCGAGATAGGAGAGCGCCACCGGCAGAAGCCCCAGGTTCGTCAGGATGATCGCGGCCACGCCCAGGCCGGCGGTGACGGCGATCTCCTGGATCACCCGCACGGGGATGAGCGCGATGGCCACGAAGCCGATGGCGTCCGAGGCCAGCGCCACGGCGCCCGGCAGCAGCAGGCGGCGGAAGCTCGCCCGCGCGGCGGGCAGGCCGCCGCCCCCTTCGGCCCCCACCGCGTTCACCATCTGCACCCCGTGGCTGACCCCGATGGCGAATACCAGGAAGGGCACCAGGATCGACATCGGGTCGACGCCGAAGCCGAGAGCCGTGAGCGCGCCGAGCTGCCAGACGACCGCGACGAGAGAACACGCGAGCGGCATCGCCGTAAGGCGCACCGAGCGGGTATACGCGTATACGAAAAGGGCGGTGATCACGACGGCGAGGGCGAAGAAGAGCAGCACCTGCGCCGCGCCGTCCGCGATTTCTCCCACGACCTTGGCGAACCCGATGATGTGGACGCTCGCCACGCCGCCGGCCTCGGCGTCGCGCCGGATGACCTCGAGCGCGCGCGCGACTTCCCGGTAATCGAGCCG
>VXNE01000087.1:0-2592 GCA_009840715.1 Gammaproteobacteria bacterium | reverse complement strand
CCCCGCACCCCCCAGTGCCTATTGTCCCGTCGCCGCGGACATGGTTAAACTCGCCCGGTTTATGTCCTGGCGCCCCCGCGCGAGGCCGGCCTTTGTCGGCTTGAAGTCTGCGGGCAGCACGTTGCCCGCGACGATGCCGTCCTCGACCACCTCGTTGTAGCGCACGTTCGGCGTCACCACGGAATAGACCTGGGTGCGATCCACGCCCGGCAGGAAGAACACGGCGTCGTTCACCTTCTGAAGCAGGGCGAAGAACGCCGGGCTGAAGATGTCTCCCTCCCGCGCTACCAGCGCCACCGCCACGCGGTCTGCGCCCCCGAACGCGGCGCGGTGCTTGATGAAGGTGCGCATGTATTCGTGTTCGAGCGGGACCAGCTTGGTGAAGCCCGCATCGACGCGCAGCCCCGCCGCCAACCAGGCCATCGCCAGCGTGATGATGAGAAACGCCGCGAGCACCCATTTCCTGCGCGAGAACAGCGCGCGCTCGAGCAGGGCCGTAACCGGGGATGTCTTGGGAGTGGAGGAGGCGTCCGTCATCTGTGAGAGTCTATTCGGCCCGGGGCAGGCGCTTGGCCCCGAACTCTCCCAGGAGCACCAGCCCGCCGTCTGAGAGCGCGAGCGCCATCGATATCCCCTGCCTGGAGGTCAGCGGCTTCAAAGCGGCGTCGACCGACACGCTGCGCCCGCCGTCGCGGCTGACGAGCAGGGTGCCTTCGAGGCCGGTGACGAGCATCAGATCGGGCTTCAGTCGGAGCGCTCCGGTGAGGGTCGCTTTGGTCCGCGTGCTTACTTTCGTCCAGCTCTCGCCCCCGTCTTCGGAGCGGTACATGCTGCCCCGGAGGCCCAGCAGCAGCAACCTGTTCGCATCGAGTGCGAGTGCTCCGAACCACGAACCGGCGTAGGGCGAGGAGAGCTTGCGCCAGGTGGCGCCGCCATCGTCGCTGCGGTAGATCGCGCCCGCTTCTCCGGCGATGAACAACCGCGAAGGTCCTGCGGGAACGAGAGCGTTCAGGTGGAAATCATCCTTGTCGATGGTGCGCGGCTTCCAGGTGCGGCCGCCGTCGGCGGTGCTCAGAAAATAACCATACGCCCCCACGGCGAAGCCGTTCCGTTCGTCGCGGAACCAGACGTCCAGCAGGGGGCGTTCTTCTTCGGGCGCATGATGGACCACCCGCCAGGTCAGGCCGCCGTCCCCGGTGCGGAGGATGACCGCGTCGTGCCCGACGGCCCAGCCGATGCGCTCATCGTGCATGTGCACCGCCGTGAGGAGGGAGCGGACGGGTACGCGGGCCTGCTTCCAGCTTGCGCCGCCATCGGCCGAGACCAGCACGTGGCCTCGTTCGCCGACCACCACCAGGCGCGCGCCGGCCGAGGCTCCGTCGAGAAGCAGGGATTGGGGCGCAAGGCGCGCCTGAACCGCCGGCTGAGCGCTCGCTGCGCCAAAGGGCAGCAGACAGGCGAACACGCCGAGCAGCAGCCGTCTATGCAATCCGCTCAAAGTCCCGGTGGTCGCCGCTATCATCTCCTGCCCATGCGGCGCAGCGCCGAAGGCGTGAAACCTCTGGAGGAGTAGTTCGAGCCGAAGACGTTCATGGGATATTCGTTGTTGAGCCCCAGGGCGAGGTAGCGCCCCGCCTGAATATCGGTGTGCACCTCGAGGGTAAAGCCCAGCAAGGGTTTTTCGTAATAGTTGACGGAGTGCCCCTCGGATACGCGCCAGAGTTGATCCCGGTTGTCGTAAATGTCGGCGAGCAGGATCATCCACGAATCCTCATCCACGTAGAAGCGTCGTTTCTTGTAGATGTGGCGCGCTCCTTCCTTGAGCGTCGCCTCCACCACCCAGACCCGGTGCAGCTCATAGCGCAGATACTTCGGGTTGACGTGTAGCGGCTTCAAAACGTCGGCGAAGGTGATTTTGTCGCTGTGCAGCTTGTAGCTGTTGTAGGGAACGTACATCTCGCGCTTGCCGAGGAGCTTCCAGTCGTAGCGGTCGAGCGCCCCGTTGAACATGTCGAACTGATCGCTCGTCCTGAGTCCGTCCGCAGCGGTGCCCGGGTTGTCGTAGGCGATGTTCGGCGCGCGCCGCACCCGTCGCTGGCCGGGATTGTACACCCAGGCGTGCCGCGGCTCGGCGACCTGGTTGAGCGTCTCGTAGGCCAGCAGAATCCTGCCCGCCAGGCGCGCCGGCGCCGCCACCTTCTGGCGGAAGAGAATCATCCTGTTGTTGAGTTTCGCCTCCGTCATGCCCGGCAGGGAATAGCGTGCGAGGTAGGCGTCTTCGAGCCGGACGAGCGTGTAATCGCCCCCCCGGGTGACAGCGGCCTGGCCGATGATGCGCGAGGCGGCCTCGCCCCGGTAGCGCAGCAGGTGATTCCAGATCACCTGCGCGCCGTTTTGGGGAACCGGAAACGGTATCCCGATCACAGCGCCCGTCACGCCGTTGCCGCCCGCGGCGAGTTTCGCGGTGGCGGCGACGCGCCGTGTGGCGTCGTAGATGCGCTTCGGAAACGCGGCGCTGCGCCGGGTCGGATAGACCGGAAGCCGGAGCGTCGGATAAAGCTCCACCATCTTCTGGAGCCCGGCCGAGAGCTT
>VXNE01000073.1:2713-4452 GCA_009840715.1 Gammaproteobacteria bacterium | reverse complement strand
GCGCGACAGCGTGTGGTAGACCTTGATCGACTCGAAACCCTCCCCCGCGAACTGCCGCACGGCGGCGCGCGCCGCGTCCGCCGACAGCACACGGGCCGCGAAGTTCCAGACGGCGTCTTCGCCCTCGAGCAGCGGACTCGCGACTTCCATGCGCGGACCGAGCGGCGCGCCGTCCTCGATGGCGGCGGCAAGCCTCAGCAAGTCCTGCGAGCCGACGGCGTTGCGGATAGTCGTCACGCCGGTCGCCAGGTACAGGAGCAGGTCGGCGCGCGGTTCCGTCTGGCCTGGGCGATAGTCGCCGCCTATGTGGGCATGCATGTCCGCGAGCCCTGGCAGCAGGAACCTGTCCGTGCCATCGACGACCGTCGCCCCGGGCGGGACAGTCACCGTGTCCGCGGGACCGACGGTCACGATCCGGTCGCCCTCGACGAGTACCGTCCGATGCGGCGCGGCGCCCGGAGCGTCCATCGAGATGACGTTGACGTCCACGAAGGCGTACTGGGCCGACTCCGCCGCGGCGGACGGTCCGGCGGCCCACAGCGCGAACAGGACACAGAGCTTGCCCGGCCCGATTCTCACCACCCGTCGCATGTGCGTCCCTCCGCGTGTGTCCGCAGGCACGATGGTAGCGGTTCGCGCCGCGTCCCGGTCCCGGCGTACACTTTCCACCGGGCAGGTGACAGGAGGGGCGCGTGAGCGCTGACCCGCGACAGGCCGCCGGCGACGCCAGGGCACTGGACCACTACGTCCTCCAGGTGCACGACGTGGATGCGGCCGGCGCATCCTTCGAGCGCCTCGGCTTCCAGGTGCGGCCCCGGATGACGCACATCGAGTTCGGCACCTGCAACCGCGTCGTCCAGTTCCGGAACACGTATCTCGAACTGCTCGGCGGCCTTGCCGCCGCGCCGTCCGACATCGTCCGGGAGTACCTGCCGCGCTTCGAGTGCGGCGAGGGCCTGTCGCATATCAGCCTGCGCTCGTACGACCTCGAGGCCGACCGTCGCGCGGCGGCGGAAAGCGGACTGAGCCCCGGCCCGATCACCAGCGCCCGGCGCGAGGTGGTGATGCCCGACGACTCCGTGGAGGAGACGGACAGCAGCTTCTTCTACATGTGGCGCCGGCAACGGCTCTACCTGTCGCTGTTCCTGTCCGGCCACAACAAGCCCCACACCATCTGGATTCCCGAGTACCAGGAGCATCCCAACACCGCCGTCGACACGACGGGCGTGACGTTCGTCTCGGACGATCCGCTCGAGGACCGCGACTACTTCTCGCAGATCTATCGGTGCGCGCCGACCGCGGCCGGGCCCGACATGGTCCGGCTCACGGGCCACCGGGGCGACGTCGCAGAGGTCTGGTCGCGCACGCGCATCCACGAACGCTACCCCGGGCTCGAACTGGACCTCTCCGACCGCCAGCCCGGCTATCCGATCGGATTGACCGTCTCCGTGCGCGCGCTGGACCGGTGCCGCGCAGCACTCGCGGATCACGGCGTGGCCTGCACCGTGCACGAGGGCGCGGTGCTCGTGCCGCCGCAACGCGCGCACGGCGCCGTGATCGAGTTCGTATCCGCCTAACTCGTATCCCAGAGGGAGTTCCTGACCATGCGCGCAGCCGTCATCCACGAACACGGCGACCGGGACGTCATTCGCCTGGTCGACGACTACCCGACCCCGGCGGCGCAACCCGGCTGGGTCGTCCTCCGGGTCGGCGCGACCTCCATCAACTTCCACGACATC
>VXNE01000073.1:0-2703 GCA_009840715.1 Gammaproteobacteria bacterium | reverse complement strand
GTCCGCCGGCGACCGGGTCCTGGTCGATCCGCACCCGTGCGAAGCGAGCGGCTGGAAGTTCCTCGGCGAGCAGTTCGACGGCGGACGCGCCGAGTTCTGCGCGGTGCTCGAGGACCAGCTCGTCGCGCTGCCGGACGCGGTGAGCTTCGAGGAGGCCTCCACCCTGCCGCTCGCCTACGCCACCGCCCACCGGATGATGTTCACCCGCGGCAACCTTGCGGCCGGCGAGACCGTGCTCGTGCTCGGCGCGAGCGGCGGCGTCGGGACGTGCTGCGTGCTGCTCGCCAAGATGGTGGGCGCCACCGTCCTCGCCTGCGCCTCGTCCCCCGAGAAGCTCGAGCGGCTGGCCGACATCGGAGCCGACCACCTGATCGACTACACGCGGGTGGACATGCGCAAGGCCGTGCACGAGATCGTCGGCCGGCCCCGGGTCGCGGGCACCGGAGGCGTCGATCTGGCCGTCAACTACACGGGCGGCAAGACGTGGAAGGACACGCTGCGCTGCGTCGGCAAGGGCGGCCGCATGGTCACGTGCGGCGCCACCGCCGGGTTCGACGAGGAAGTGGACTGCCGGTATGTCTGGGCGTTCGAGCAGTCCATCATCGGCTCCGACGGCTGGACGCGGGACGATGTCCTCGCGCTGCTCGGCATGGTCGAGTCGGGCCGGCTCGAGCCCGTCATCGATCGCGTCTTTCCGCTCGACGAGATTCACGAGGCGGAGCGGCTGCTCGAGGACCGGGAGGTCTTCGGCAAGGTCGTCGTCAGGCCCTGACGGCCCGGGACGACACGCAAATGGGGGACTTCGACATCCGGGAGCAGATCCAGGCCAGCCTCGACGCGTCTCCCTTCGCCGTGTTCTGCGGCTTCCGTGCGGAGGAAGCCGACAAGGCCGCCGGCCGACTCGTCCTGCGGATGCCCATGCGGCCGGACATGGAGCGCCTGGCCGATTCCGGCCAGATGCACGGCGGCCCCATCGCCTGCCTGATCGACACCGCGGGCTGCTACGCCGCCACGCTCGTCCTGGGGCACGGCGTACCGACCATCAATTTCCGCACGGACTACCTCCGGCCCGTCATCGACTCGGGTCTCACGGCGGTCGCCGTCGTCCGCCGCGCGGGACGCACCGTCACCGTGGCGGACGTGGACGTGTTCGACGACCGCGAGCGGCTCGTCGCGACGGGCCGGGCGACCTTCGGATCCCGCGCCGGATGACGGGGCGTCCCCGCAATCTCGGCGACATCCTCGGGGCGCGCCGGAGCTCGGACGAGGTCGCGATCGTCAGCCTCGACGCCCATGCCAATACCGGAGGCGCGCCGCGCGAGTGGCGGGCGCGAGAGATCGAGCAGGGCTCGCTCGCCTACGGGGAGGCGGTGCGCCGGCGGGGACTCCCCACCGGTTCGGCGGTCGGGATCTTCGCGCAGAACTCGGTGCCCAACCTGATGGCCTACCTGGGAATCCTGCGCGCCGGGTACGTCTGTGTCCCGGTCAACATCCGGCAACCCGCGCCGATCGTCCGCTACGTCTGCGAGGATGCCGACATGCGCTTCGCCTTCGCCGACGAGGCCGGCGCGGCGCTCGTGCCCGAGACCGTCGAACACGCGAACCTGACCCCCGTGCCCGATCGCGTTCCCGGTCCCCGGGCCGGGTTCCCGGGCGTCGGGGAGGAGTACACCGCCTTGCGCCGCTACACCTCAGGCTCCCCCCGCCGGCCCCAGCGGGGCGGGCGGTCGCAACTCACGCCGGACGCGCTCATCGACGCCGTGACCGCCGGCCCGGACAGCGGGCTCTTCGACGGGCAACGCGGGATCGTGGCGGCGCCGATGTTCCACATGAACGCCCAGGTGTTCCTCGCGTCGTTCCTGGCGGGCGGCGGCTCCGTCGTGCTGATGTCGCGTTTCGACGCCGCGTTGTTCGCCGAGGCCATCCCCGCCTACGGCGTAAACGTGCTGACGGGCGTCCCGACCATGATCGCGCTGCTGCACTCCGCGTGGCAGGACCTTGGCCGGCCGGATCTCGGCAGCATCCGCAACGTGTACATCGGGTCGGCCCCCGTCACGGAGGCGATCATCGCGCAGTCGCGGGAGATGATGCCGAACGCCCGGGTCCTGAACTCCTACGGCACGACGGAGAGCGGCGGCGGCCTGTTCGGGCCGCACCCCGACGGCATCGCCCGTCCGCCCACCTCCGTCGGGTATCCGACCCCGCTGGTCGATGTGCGCCTCGACGAGGACGGCGCGCTCCTCGTCAGGGCGCCGAGCATGATGACCGGCTATCTCAACTTGCCGGAACTCACGGCGCAGAGGCTCAAGGAAGGTTGGTACAACACCGGCGACCTGTTCGAGCGCGACGCGGACGGCTTCTACTTCTTCCGGGGCCGCGCGGACGACATGTTCGTGTGCTCGGGCGAGAACGTGTACCCGGGCGAGGTGGAGCAGGCGGTCGAGTCTCATCCGGGGGTCCTCCAGGCGGCGGTCGTGCCCGTGGCCGATGCGCGCCGCGGCCAGATGCCGGTGGCCTTCGTCGTGCCGGCGGCGGACGCGGTCGAGGCGGGGGAGATCCAGGATCACGTCAAGACGCAGATCGCGCCCTACCTGTATCCCCGGCGGGTGTGGCCCCTCGATGCGCTGCCCCTGGCCAGCACGACCAAGGTGGACCGGCGCGAACTGATGCGCCGCGCGGAGGCGTTCATGGACGCCGAAAGGG
>VXNE01000169.1 GCA_009840715.1 Gammaproteobacteria bacterium | reverse complement strand
GGGGGTCATGCGGCAAGCCTGAGGTTGGCCTGCGAGGAGTTCCATGGCATCGCGATCTCCATCGTTTCCCGGAGAAGTTACGTTATAACGTTTCCTGGGAGCGGGTCCAGGAGGGCGTGGGCGCGGAGACTCGAGCGCGACGGCCTTCGGGGTGCCTGCGGCACACGAGCCGCAGTATGATCTCGTCGCTCCGCCAGATCTCGATACGAAACACGGCCAGCCGCAGGAGTCCCATGCCACGAATCGAGAGTGTCAACGCCGAACTCCTGCACGACCAGCCCCTCGTCAACGTCATCACCCGCGTACGCGATTCCGATGGCCTCGAGGGCGTGGGGGAGGCCTGGTGGGGCATCCCCGACCGGGAGCGGAGGAGCCGGATCGCATCGCCAGTTATCGCAGTCATCAATGACCTGCTCGCGCCGCGGCTCGTGGGCCGCGATCCCGACGCCATCGAACGTCTCTGGTTCGAACTGTGGGACTGGGGCTACCGGTACGCGGACCAGGGCATCTTCCCCATGGGCCTGTCCGGCGTGGACCTGGCGTTGTGGGACTTGAAGGGCAAACGCCTGGGCGCCAGCGTGGCGGCCTTGCTGGGCGGCCCGGTGAGCGACGGCATTCCCGCGTACGCGAGCTTCCCGCGCTATGCAGATCGCGAGCGGCTGATGGCCGAGACGGCGCGGGCGCTGGAGGCGGGATTCACCGCCGTGAAGCTGCACGAGATCGACCCGGAGATGGTCGCCGTGTTGCGCGCGGAGTTCGGAGACGCCGTGAAGATCATGGTCGACGTCAACGGCCATTTCGATCCGTTGGAGGCGATCGCCGTGGGCAAGCGGCTCGGTGAGCTGGGCGTCACCTGGTTCGAGGAGCCCGTGCGGCCCATGCGGGACCATGCCGCGATGGCCCGCGTGCGCGCCGCCATCGAGTGCGACCTTGCCGCCGGCGAGAACGAGTACGCTCTCGCGGACTTCGACCGGCTGCTTGCCTCTGGTGCGGTTGCCTACCTGCAGCCCGAGATCACGAAGATCGGCGGCCTGACCGCCGCGCGCCGCGTCAGCACGCTGGCGGAGCTCCACAACGTGGCGCTCTGTCCGCACAACTTCCGGCTCGGCCCGGCGTTGTACGCGTCGGTGCAGTGGGCATTCACGTCCCCGGCGTCCAGGTGGCTGGAGATTCCGTGGGTCCGGCCCGGCGTCGCGTTTTCGTTCGCGGCGCCGCTGCCCCCTATGCGCGACGGGCTCGTGCTGCCCCTCGACGGGCCGGGTCTGGGCTGCGGCTGAGGCCGCCAGAAACGTTGAACGAGGAGACTCCAACATGATCACAGGCATGCCCCGCATCGCCATCGCGATGCACGACTTCGACGCCGCCGTCGAGACCTTCCGTGGGGAACTCGGCATGCCGGTCGTCGACCTGACGCCAGGAAGCGTCGAGAGCCTCGGTGCGAAACTCGCGATGTGCGTGCCGGAAGGCGGCAGCAACATCGAGCTGATGTCGCCGGCCAACCCCGAGGCACCGCTCTCGCAAAGCCTGTCGCGTTTTCTCGAGCGCCGCGGCGAAGGGCTGTTCGCGCTGATGCTGGAAGCGCCCGACCCCGACGAGGAAGCGCTCCGCTTGCTCGATCGTGGTCTGAATGTCCTCCCCACCATGGCTGGTGCGAGCGGCCGCGACGTGCATCCGAACTCGACGCACGGCGTGCTCATTCGGGTCTATCCGGTGAACTCGTTCGCGGGTGAGACGTCTGCGAGCCGGAGCGGGCTCTCGGGGATCATCCGGGCCATGGTCGCGGTGCGTGACCTGGACCATGCGAGGACGGTCTACGAAACAGGCTTTGGACTGGCCTGCGATGCGCCTTGCGACGACGGCGCGCGGGGCGTGCGCGGATTCGTCTGCCGGCCGCCGTCGGGCGGCGTCATCGAATTCGTGACCCCAAGCGACGCCGACCGCCCGTTCGCGCGTGAGGTCGCGGCTTTCCTCGAGGACCGCGACGGCCTTTACGCCCTGGTACTTCGGGGCAACGAACGGCAGTCCGTCACGGTGTGCGGGGCACGCATCATCGTCGAGAACTCGTAGGGGAGGGGCTCGTCCCCTCCCGCTTCGAGTTCATGCGAGACGCCGAGACGGGCGCCCACGAGGGTCGCCCCAACCCCGCGGCGGCTTACCAGGCCGGCATCTAGGCGTCGCGCGGCAGCGCGCGGACGGCCAGCCAGAGATGCACGATCGGGTACACCCCAAGCATGCTGAGGATGACCAGCGAGTAGCGCAGCGAATCGTCCCCGAAGCGCGGCGCGAGCATGTCGCTCAGCATGCCGGCGAATAGCGGCCCGAGTCCGACGCCGATCATGCTCGACGAGAACATCAGGATCGCCACCGCGATGGCCCGCATGCGGTTGTCGACCACCGTCTGGATCGCCGCGAACAGCGGCCCGTTGGCGAGGCCGCCGATCGTGCTCGAGACCAGGTTCAGCGACAGCGCCAGCGCCGCCCACGGCGAGAGCAGCACGCCGAGGCTGAGCGGCAGCGTCATGGCCGAGGCGCCCACGCCGAGTATCAGCAGCGGCTTGCGCATGTCGCCCTTGCCCATCCAGTCGGCCACGTAGCCCCCGCCGAGCGTGCCCATGGCGGAGCCGAGGCCGAACGCGATGCCGAAATAGAAGCCGACTTCCGCGGTCGACATGCCGAAACTGCGGACGTAGAAGCTCGGTAGCCACATCTGGATGCCGAAGGCGGCGAAGGAGCCCATGGCGAACACGATCACCAGGTGCACGTAGGACCTGCGCCTGGCGAAATAGCGCAGTACCTCGCGGAGTGGCGGTTGAGGCACGTCCACCGCGGCCTCCTCGTACGCCCCCCGGGTCGGTTCGCGCAAGGTGAGCTGCGTCACGATGGCAAGCAGCAGACCGGGCGCGCCGAGCATGAAGAACGCCCAGCGCCAGCCCCAGGTCTCCGCGATGAAGCCGCCCAGCACGAGCCCGCCCACGATGCCGAGCGTCGCGCCGGAGGTGTGAATGCCGAGGGCCGTCGCGCGCCGTTCGGTCGGGAAGAAGTCGGAAATCATGGAGTGGGAGGGCGGTACGCAGCCGGCCTCGCCGATGCCCACGCCGAAGCGCGCCAGCATCATGTGTACGAAGTTCTGCGCCATGCCGCAGAGCACCGTCATGGCGGACCAGACGGCGATGGCCAGGGACACGATGGTCCGCCGCGTTCCCCGGTCCGCCCAGCGGGCGATCGGGATGCCGAAGGTGGCATAGAAGACCGCGAACGCAATGCCGGTGAGGACCCCGAGCTGCGTGTCGGACAGGTCCAGGTCGGCCTTGATCAGCGGGAGAACGACCGAGATGACCATCCGGTCCATGTAGTTGAACAGATTCGCTGCGAACAGCAGACTCAGGGCGTACCACAGGTACCGGCTGCTGAACTCCGACTGGCGGGCGATGGGATGCCTCCCTGGCGCCAGCGTGGGGATACGCTGTGGTTTCAGCATAGCATCGGCCCCTTCGGCGCCGCCGCCTGATCGACCTCGCGGATCTACGATGGAGGACAACATGGAGCAGGAACGACCGCTCGCAGGGCAGGTCGCCTGGGTTACCGGCTCGTCACGGGGGCTCGGGCGCGCGATGGCGCAGGAACTCTGCCGGCTCGGCGCCAACGTCGCCGTGCACGGCACGCGTCCCGACAGCCCGAAGACGTTCGGCGAAGGGGAGTCCATGCAGCAGGTCGCGGATGACGTTGCCGCAGCCGCCGGGGGCGAGGCGATGGCGACCTGGGGGGACATCACGTTGGAGGGCGAGGTCGCGCGCGTCGCCGGTGAGATTCGTGGGCGATGGGGCCGGATCGATGTGCTCGTGTGCTGTGCCGGGGGCAACATCGGGACGGGTGGCACGGGCGTGGGGGTTGCCGGTATGCCAGAGACCGATGACTGCCTGAATATCTCGCTCGACGACCTGCAGCGCGTGATGGACCGCAACCTGATGAGCGCCATCCTGTGCTGCCGCGAGGTGGCGAGGGAAATGATGGACCGCAAATCAGGCAGGATCGTGACCGTTGGCAGCATCGCGGGATTCAGCGGGGCCGCATGGAAGCAGGCGACCTATGCGGTCTCCAAGGCGGCCCTGCACCACTACACGCGCTGTCTCGCCGAACAGCTCCGCCCGTACAACATCAACGTCAACTGCGCCGTGCCGGGCGGCTTCACCACCGAACGGTTTCTCCGCATCGCCGCGGACTCCCTGCAGGAGTCGTGGCTGGTCGAGGACGGTACGCTGGAACGTTACGGGCAGCCGCAGGAACTGGCGGAGGTCGTCGGCTTCCTGTGCACGTCCGCGTCGCGGTACATCACCGGTCAGCTCATCCGGGTGGACGGGGGCTTGCAGACGCATCCGGGGTGACGCGGTCGCGCTGGCGAGGAGTGTCAGAAATTCCGTGTCAGGGCCGTTTTCTGCCGGGCCTGATCGGACC
>VXNE01000155.1 GCA_009840715.1 Gammaproteobacteria bacterium | reverse complement strand
GACCCCCTCACCCTGGTCAATTCCCTGCGGGAAATGACCGACCTCTCCCCCTGAACAAGGGGGAGAGGGGACCCGATGCGGCAACGCGACTGCTCCCTCTCCCTCCCTGAGGGAGAGGGTCGGGGTGAGGGTGAAGAGAATGCGGGCTAGCCGGTCGTAACGCTGGCTAACCGAGGTATCTCAGGACCATGCAGGTGATGTCGTCGGATTGGGGCGCATCGACGACGAACGCCTCGACCGCGTTCGACACGTTGTCGATAACCGAACGAATCGGCGCTTGCGTATCCTCCGCCAAAACGTCCACCAAACGCTCCTCGCCGAACTCCTCGTCATCGTCGTTCATCGCTTCGGAGATACCGTCGGTGTAGAGAAACAGAGTATCGCCCGGGTTCATTTCGACGGCGGCCTCATTGTAGTCGAGACCGGGCATAGCGCCCACCACGACGCCGCTGGTGGTGGGGAGATCCGTGACCTGGCCGTCCGCACCGACCAAGAACGGCGGGTTGTGTCCGGCGTTGGCATAGTCGAAACGGCCGCTCTTGGGATCGAGAATACCGTAGAACATGGTCACGAAGAGACTGTGGGGATTCTGCTCGCAGACGGCGTCGTTGACCTCGCGCATGCATTCGCCGGGACCGCTGTACTCATGGGCGGCAGTGCGCATCATGGTTCTGACGATCGCCATGAAGAACGCCGCCGGCACGCCCTTGCCCGACACGTCGGCAATGACGATCCCCAGCCTTCCGTCCGGCAGCGTGAAACAGTCGTAGAAGTCGCCGCCCAGCTCCTGGGCCGGCGTCATCATGGCGCTGCCGGCGTAGGCTTCACTTTCCGGGATTTCACGCGGCAAGATCGCGCCCTGCAGGGACCGGGCGATACGGAGCTCCTCGTCGACGCGCTTCCGCGCCTTTTCGAGTTCCTCGTTCTTTTGCTCCAGGTCCGCCGTGCGTTCGCGCACAAGGCCTTCCAGGTGTTGCTCGCGGTTCTGCACATCGCGCGCCATGGTCTGAAACACCCGCACAAGAGTGCCCAGTTCGTCTCTCCGGTCGGCGACGACATCGAGCGAGGCAGGCTCGAAGTCTCCCCGGTCCATCTCTTCGGCGCCGCGGGTCAGCGCGACCACGGGCCGCGCGATGCGACGGGCCGATACGATGGCGATCACCGAGCCGGCCGCGAATGCCACGGCGGCGGCGATCACGCCGAGAACCGTGATGTCCCGCAACAGGCTGTCCAAATGGGTGCGGGGCAAGCGCATCACGACCACACCGGTGGCGATACTCCAGCGGCCCAGAATCGGCGCTGCGACATGCAGCGCGTCCGGCTCGATTCTCGAAAAGGCCGCCTTGTCGGACGCCCGGTCGATCACGGCCGCGTTGAGGGCGCGTTCGGCGAGCTCCCTTCCAGCCTCCGGCAAAGTGGCCTCGCGCGCGCTGCCGATGGCCGCGGCCGTAACCTCCAGGCGGTCGTCAACCACCCAGATCGCCTCGATGCCCTCCTGATCGGCGAGCGCCTCGGCGAGGCCGGCGGCCGGCACGGTCTCGCCGGCCTCGTCTTCGACACTGCCGACGAGGACGAACCGGTCGGGACCAAGCCGCACGCTCACGTAGTGTAATGTCCGCTCGAATTTGTCCCGCGGCGTCGACCGCAGCGACACGGCGAAACGATTTCCCGCAAGGAGCGGTATCAATTCACGCCGGTCTATGCCCGCCTCGGTGAGATCCGCGTATCCGATGACATCGACGCCGACACCGTTGACGGCGCGCGCGATCGGTTGGCCCGAACCGTCGAGCAGCCAGATGTCGTCGATCACGCTGTCGGCGGTGATCTCGACCAGCGACTTGGTCAGGTCCTCCGTCCGGCGGGTGTCCGCGAGCCGGGCGATGGCGACGGACTGCGCCTCCATCTCCAGCAGGGACGCAGCATCGATTTCGTGGAGAAACGCCTCGGAGCGATTGGCCTCGGCGGCAATCAGGCCCGCGATCAGCCGCCCACGGCCTTCGGCCTGGTCGACCAGGGCATCGCGCGCAAGCAGGCCCATAACGATGGCAACACCGACGATGGCCAAACCGACCGACGTCAACACGGTCACCATGAGCCGAAGGGAAAGGGTCATGGAATTCCCCCCAAATCCGTCTCATCCTGCCTCAGCAAACCGTGGCTCCGCTCGGTCAGCCGGTTGCACAGGAGGTGCATGACCATGGTGAGCAGGATGCTGAAGACCAAGAACCACATCATGACATAGAGGTAGGCCCAGAACACGAAACCGATTTGATCGACCGCGCCGATGACCGTTCTTGCGCGATACACCATCTCCGGGACGCCAATCACCGACGCCGTGCTGGAGGCCATGACGATGATCAGGAAGTAGTTGGTCCAGGACGGCAGGAACAATAATGCTTCCAGAACATGACCTTTCGCGAAATGCCGTATGGACACCAGGGCATTGTCGGACACGAAACCCGCCACCGCGATGCCGAAGGCGAGCGACGCCTTCAACCAGACCGGCACGTGCACACTCAACCCGAAAATCTCCAATTGCTCGGGAATCATATAGGTAAGGTAGAACAGCATCACGAATGTCGGCGCGACGTGCATCGCCGCCGTGAGCACGTTGCCTCCGCTCTTCGCGCCCCGAACGCTGCTGTCCCGCATGACCGCGAGCAACAGGCCGACCACCGTCCCGATCACCATTGCCGTGAGCGAGACGACGATGTTCCACCAGAAGCCCGTCAGCAGATAGGGCGTCCACGCGGCCAAATGTTTGGTGATCTCGGCGAAGGTCATGATGCGGTGACCCGTCGTTCGACAAGGCGAAAGGCTTGGATTACCAGGATGACGAGGACGAAGTAGGCTAGAAGAAGAAGATTCATCATGATGCCGTCATTGCCCTTATCGGCAATGATCGAGGTGCTGGCGAAGACCAACTCGGGCAACGCCAGGGTGCTCGCCATCCCGGTCGCCTTGACGATATTGACGCAATTGCCCATCAACGCAGCGAAACACAGGGCAAGCACGGAGCGGATGTCACTCAGTCTGAAACGCACTACCCCATTTCGATTCGCGGCGACGTCCGAAGCATGGCAAAAGGCCACGGCATTGGCGGCCGCCGCGTAGAGCGAAAGCACGCATGCGGCGACCGTAAACGCGTCGAGCGTGAAGCCGAGTGCCAGTACGACCCCGCCCAGGCCAAGAAACACGATATAGAGCTGCAGCAGCGGCGGCGTCATGCGCAAGACGGCGCAGCCGATTCTGAGAAGCGGCGCGACGACGAGCACCCGGCGATGCATCAGCCAGCCGAAAACGACCCCCAGCACGATGCTCAAGACCACGGTGACGATCGAAAGCGCCGCTGTCAGGCCAAGGCCGACAAGAAAGATGCTGCGATCGGTCGGATCGTAAAGCACGCTGGCATCCAGCCCGGTCGTCTCGAGCAAAAGAAGGGCCATGCCGGAAAGGTCTCGGCGGCCTTCGCTGGTCACCAGCGACGCTTCGCGGCACGACAGCGGCCATCGGCCGGCGTCATCGCGACGGCAGACGTGCTCTTCCGTCTCGTCCCGCTCGGTCCACGTCTCACGTGCGCGCTTGAGATAGGGTGACGGAGGCAGGTCCCAGCGGCGCTCGAGACCTTGGAGAAAGCCGTCGCGATGCCATCGCGCCAGAAGGTCTCCGAGCAGACGATCCAGGCGGCCTCCCGCCTCTTCCTTTCGGACTGCAACCGCCCACGGCAGGATGAAGCGCGTCGGCAGCGACACCTCGTAGCCTTCCCATTCGCCGCTCCTGAGCTCGTTGAGCAGATTGACCTCGTCGTAGAGCCAGCCGGCGCAGTGGCCCACGCGCAGCGCCAGCGACGTTCCGCGCGTCGTGTTGAACCCGATGGTGTCGATCAGCAGCCGTTCCTCGGCAAGCCGGCCCCACAGCGCGCCCCGAATGGTGCAAAGCGTCTTGCCGCGCAGATCCGCCCAATCCGAGATGCCCGCGCCGGGCGGCAGCAGCACGTTCGCGCCGTCGCCGTAGTAGTGCGGCTCTACCATGTGGACCAGTTCCCGGCGGCCCCTCGTGTCGCCCATCGTGGCAACGACCACATCGATCTCGCCGCGCCGGAGTTTCTGCAGACGATTGGCGCTGGTTACCGGCACCAGTTCCACCGGCACGCCGATCGTCTCGGCGAAAGCCCGGGCGATATCGACATCGTAGCCGACGAGGGTCCCTTCGGGATTGCGGAATCCGAAAGGCGCATAGTCTTCCTTCACACCCACCACGAGACGTCCGCGCTCGCGGATCCCGTCGAGGTCGTCGGCAACCGTCGGGGCGGCCGAAAAGAGCGAAACGGCGGCCAACACAAAGATGACGGCCGTGCGAAGTAAGGGGTTCGCCACTGGCACGGCCGTCACATTCCCTCGGTCATCCGTGACCGGGCGACGACGAGAAAGCCGAAGCCGTAAGCGGCAGGCAGCGAACGGCACACGATATCG
>VXNE01000580.1 GCA_009840715.1 Gammaproteobacteria bacterium | reverse complement strand
ATCCCGAGCGGGCCGCAGGGGGGTGCCGCGATCATCGCCGCGCGCGGCGCAGCCAGCGCCGCCTCCGCCGCGAACGCCGCCATCGATCACGTACGCGACTGGATGCTCGACACCGACGCCGTCGTGAGCATGGGGGTGTACTCCGACGGTTCGTACGGCGTCGAACCGGGGCTCATCTACTCCTATCCCGTCACCTGCGGCGGCGGGTCATGGACCATCCTGCCGGACATCGCGGTGAACGACTTCAGCCGCGCCAGGATGCGCGCGACGGAGGAGGATCTGAAAGCCGAACGCGATGCGGTCGCGCACCTCCTGCCATCGTAAGGGGAGGGTTGCCGCGACCCGCCGTTACCCCATGATCTGCTGCCAGGTCGGCAGGTCGCCCACGTTCAGATAGGCGTTCATCTTCTTCGTGTCGCCCATGGTGGCGTTCGGCACCGCGCTGTAGTTGTGGCCGGGTAGCAGCAGCGTGTCGTCCGGCAACGCCTTGAGCTTCTGCAGGCTGTGGTACATCTGCTCCGAGTCGGAGCCCGGCAGGTCGACGCGGCCGCAGCCGTCGACGAAGAGCGTGTCGCCCGACACGAGCGTGCTGCGGATGCGGAAGCACTGCGAGCCCGGCGTATGGCCGGGCGTGTGCAGGAACTCGACCTCGATCTCGCCGAGTTTGAGCGTGTCGCCCGAATCGACGCGGACCAGGTCCGAATCGGAGAGGCCGGTCACCTTCTTCACGCCGTCCGCCTCGTGCCGGTGGGCGTACACCTTGACCGGGTTCTTCTCCATGAGTTCCGCGACGCCCGCGATGTTGTGCCCGCGGATGCCGCCGCCGATGTGGTCGGGGTGGTAGTGCGTCGCGAGCGCGGCGGTCAGCGTGTAGTCGCGTTCGGCGAGGTGCGCGAGCAGCCCCTCGATATCCCAGGCCGGGTCCACGATCGCCACCTCGCGGGTGGTCCGCGAACCCACGATGTAGGTGAAGTTGGCCATGGGGCCGATCTCGATCTGCTCGACGATCAGCGGGTTCTCGTCGCTCACGCTGCCCTCCCGTGCGGCCCGGGCGGCAACCTTAGCACGCGCCAAACTCGAACAGCGTCACCTCGCACCGTCCGTTGGTCCGCAGGACCGGTCCCCAGGTGCCGGTGCCCGGCGACACGTAGAGGTGCAGCCCGTCGACGTGGTGCGACCCCGACAGCCGCCGGTGCACGCGCTTCACGATGTACTCGAACGGGAAGATCTGCCCGCGGTGCGTGTGCCCCGAGAGCATGAGCTGGGCACCCCACGCGGCGGCATCCTCGACCCCCTCCGGCCGGTGAAACAGCAGCACCCGGTAGCGCGCGGGAAGCGGCGAGAGCCCGGCCAGGCCGCGCGCCACGGTGTCGCGCGCGTCGGCGTCGTCGATGCCGATGAACTGGAACGGATCGGCGTCCACCGCCTCGTTGCGCAGCACGCGCACGCCGAGGGCCGTGAGGTCGTCCAGAATGCGGTCCGTGTCCTCGTAGCGCTCGTGGTTGCCGAGGGTGAAGTACGTCGGGGCCCGCAGGTCGCCCAGGTGCCGCAGGTCCTCGCGGTCGACGTAGTTCGCATCCACGAGGTCCCCGGTGATCAGCACGGCGTCACCGTCGAGGGCATTGACCCGTCGCACGATGCGGCGGAGGAAGCCCGGACGCCGCGAACCTATGTGGACATCCGAGAGCTGCACCAGCCGGCGCCCTTCCAAGCCGCCCGATTCCACCGGGATGCGCCGCACCTTCAAGACCTGGGCGTTGATGAAGGCCCACGTACCGAGCACGGCGATACCCGCGAGACCGGCAAGACCGAGCACGCGATCCTCCACCCCGGAGACGACGCCCACGACCTCCAGCGCGACCACCAGCGCGAAGAGCTGGAAACAGAGCCCCATCCACGTCAGCGACATCGCCCCGAGCCAACGCGTCACGGGATGGGGGAACGTCGATGCCATGATGCGTAGCGCGAGGGGCAGTACCAGCAGCACCAGGAGTGTCGGCGTTCCCGGCTGCCAGTCCGGTACCAGCCAGTCGATCAGCCGCAGGAGCGGGTAGATCAGGAACCCGTAGTAGAACAGGAGCGCCGTCGCCAGGATGGCCGCACGGCGCCAGAGCGCCCGTAACCTCACAGGCCCGGACCGGCGAACACGGCCTCCCCCTCGACGCACACGCCCTCCGGCGCGGGTGCGAGGAATCCGCCTTCCATCCGCTCGCCCCCGACGACCGCCACGCCGTCGAGGACGAGACCGACCACGTACGGTACGCCGTCCGGCAGGCGGACGGGTCCGCGGGCGCGCCACACGCCGAAGCCCCGCGCGGCGGAGAGCCGCTCCGCGCCCGGAGCGACGGGCTCGGGCGCGGCGGCCGTGGGCGGGTCCAGCGCAATCCGGGGCAGCGCGCGTCCCGTGTCCCAGTGGTCCTGGGTCGCGACCGGCGTGCTGGACGCCAGAATGAGCCGCTCGAACACCGGCGTCTGGAACTCGACCACCCAGGCGCCCTGCTGGAGCGAATGTGGCGTCCAGGGTTCGACCGCGACCACGTCTCCGCCGGCGAACTCGCGTTCGGCCACGAATGCGTCCACGGCCTCGCGCCCGACGGCGCCCCGTTCGTAAGCCTCGGCGGCCCGCAGGAACGCACGGCGGAACTCCACGTCGTCGCCATGGCGCCGGCGCAGCCCCTGGTTCATGCCATGCTGGACTCTTCCCGGTGCCCGGGCGACGTAGACCTCGCTCTTGGTCTCGTGCACCTCGAGGTAGAGGTCGCCGGCCGTGGCGTGCAACTCCTTCAGCAGCACCACTTCCGCCCAACCCATTTCCCGCAGGTAGTCGGACAACCGTACCCGGGTTCCGTTCTGCCGCACGCCGCTCTCGCCGCGCGTCTCGAAGCCGCTGTACCAGACCTCGCGGCCCCACGGCTTTTCGACCGTGACGGGGACGAGGGCGACCGGCCGACGGAGGTCGAGGGCCCGCGCGGTCGAACTGGGTTGCATGTCCGGTCCTGGCGAGTCCTGCATGGCAGCGGCGATTATAGTAGGCGCTCCATTGCAGCGCGCCGCCGAAACGTCCACCACCCGTGTTGCCCGTCCCTTTGCCGCCCGAGGATGTCTGCCGCCGCGCGCGCCTCGCGCGAGACCCCCGCTTCGACGGCAGGTTCATCGTCGGCGTACTCACCACCGGCGTGTTCTGCCGCCCGGTGTGCCCCGCCCGCGCTCCGGCGGAGGACAACGTGCGGTACTTCGCCACCGCCGCCGCGGCCCTCCAGGCAGGCTACCGCCCCTGCCTGCGCTGCCGCCCGGAGCGCGCACGGCTGCTACCGTCCTGGACCATCGCCAGCCAGACGGTCGGGCGCGCCCTGCAACGCATCGAGCAGGGGTTCCTGAACACGCACCCGGTGCGCGAACTCGCCGCCACGGTCGGAGTCGGCGAGCGCCAGCTGAGCCGGCTGTTCCGGCAGGAACTCGGCGCCACACCGAAAGGACTGGCCCGCATGCAGCGCCTGGCGCTGGCGAGACGCCTGCTCGACGATACGGACCTGTCCATCTCGGACGTCGCGCTCTGCGCCGGCTATGGCAGCCTGCGGCGCTGCAACGACGAACTCCGCCGCGTATTCGGCCGCTCTCCGCGCGAGTTGCGCCGCCGTGGACCCGCGGACCGCCCCGACGCCCTGCGCCTCCGGCTCCCGTTCCGGTCACCCTGGCGTGCCAACTGGGTGTTCCCGTTCCTCGCTCGGCGCGCGCTATCCGGTCTCGAGGAAGTGACCCACAACTCCTTGACGCGATACGTGGACGGCCACGCCGTCTCCGTGCAACTCGACGGCGACGGGGTGGTCCTGTCCGTTCCGCCCGAGCTGTCCTCGGCGACGGCCGCGGTGGTGGCGCGGACGCGGCAGGTCTTCGACCTCGACGCGGACCCGGGGGCGATAGACGGCCACCTGGGCGTCCAGCCCGACCTGGCCGCGGCCGTGCGCGCGATGCCGGGCATCCGCGTTCCCGGTGTCTGGGACCCGTTCGAGGGCGCGGTCAAGGCGGTACTCGGCCAGCAGGTCCGCGTGGACCGCGCGACGGTACTGGCCACCCGACTCGTCGCGGCATACGGAGACGGAGCATTTCCGACGCCCAAGGCACTCGTCGATGCCGATGTCGCGTCGGTAGGCATGCCCGGAGCGCGCGGCCAAGCAGTTCGCAACCTTGCCCGGGCCGTCCTCGACCGGGGCCCGGACTTCCTGTCGGATGCGGGTGAGGTACGCCCGGCCCTGCTCGCGATCGACGGCATCGGCCCCTGGACGGCCGAGTACGTCGCCATGCGGGTCGCGCACGACCCGGACGCCTTCCCTGCCTCGGACAGCGCCGTGCGGAAGGCGTTGGACACTACCGCCGTCGACGCCGAACGCCGCGCGGAGCCGGGGGGACCGTGGCGCGCGTACGCCGTTATGTATGTTTGGGCTTCGGGCGGGACCGCCCGGCCCGCCCCCAAC
>VXNE01000163.1 GCA_009840715.1 Gammaproteobacteria bacterium | reverse complement strand
TGCCGTAGGCGAAATGCGCAACGGCCGCCGGATACTTCCGGGGCTCGATGTAGGAGATGCCGTGGCGGTACTCCTGCGCGAGCGACGCACTACCCAGGAACGCCGCGAGCGCGGCGGCGGCGGGTCCCGGCATCTTCATGGGCGCTATCCTAGCCCGCCTCGTCCGTGCCTTCCCCCGAACTGCCAGGTTGCCATGAAACGCCCGATCGTCGACTTCCACCGGGACGCCGCGGGGGACTGGGTCGCCGACCTGGGCTGTGGCCACGGCCAGCACGTCCGACACAAGCCGCCGTTCATCGTGCGGCCCTGGGTGGAGGACGCCGCCGGGCGCGAGGCCCACCTGGGCACTTTGTTGGACTGCGTGCGTTGCGACCGGATGGAGTGGCCGGACGGCCTGATCGCCTATGCCCGCACCCGGGAGTTCGACCATGACACCGTGCCGCGCGGGCTCATCTCCTCGCACACGACAAGGGCCGGCGCCTGGGCCCGCATCCACGTGCTGGAAGGAACGCTCCTGTACCGCGTCGAGCCTCCGGTGGACCGCTGCGTGCGCCTGGACGGCCCGGCGACGGGCATCGTGGTGCCCGAAGTGCCCCACCACGTGAAGCCGCAGGGACCGGTGCGGTTCTTCGTCGAGTTCTTCCGGGTCGAGCGGGATTGACCCGAGCCGCAAGTAGCCTAGAATGCCAACATGTTGGCTGATCTGACGACATGATACGCACACAGATTCAACTCACCGAGGAGCAACTCAGAAGCCTCAAGGCCCTCGCCCGCGAGGAAGAGCGTTCCGTGGCTGACCTCGTACGCCAGAGCGTCGCCGAATACCTGGTGCGGCGGCCCACGGTCGACCGCGCCGAGCTGGTCCGGCGCGCCCGCGGCATGATCGGGCGGTACCGGTCGGGCACTCCCGATCTCGCCCTTGACCACGACCGTTACCTCGACGACGCGTTCGACACGTGAGCCTGTTCGTCGACACGTCCGCGATACTCGCCCTCGTGGACGCCGACCAGGAGCGCCACCAGGCCGTCTCCAGCGCGTGGGAAGCCGCGCTCGACTCCGGGCGCGTGCTGTACACGTCGAACTACGTGCTCGTCGAGACGTTCGCGCTCGTGCAACGCCGTCTCGGGTTGGCCGCCGCGAGAGACGTTTCGACCACGCTCGTGCCCGTCCTCAGTGCCTTGTGGGTCGACGAGATCCTGCACGAGACCGCCCTCGCGGCCGTGCTCGCGGCCGGCCACCGGAACCTCTCCCTCGTCGACTGCACGAGCTTCGAAATCATGCGCCGCCACGGCCTCGGGGAAGCCCTGACCCTGGACCACGACTTCGCCCGGCAGGGCTTTCGGGTGGCGCCGGCACCCGGAGCACGCAACGCCTGACCGGAACCGGCGCAGACGTCACGCGTTCGTGTTGTCATGCTGGTCGAGAACATGGAGCACCGCAATCGGCATGTCCAGGACGATCCAGATTCGCAACGTGCCCGACGAGGTGCACCGCCGGCTGAAATCCCGCGCGGCGCGTGCCGGTCTGTCGATGTCGGATTACGTGCTCCGGGAGATCGCGCGGGTGTTGTCCCGACCGGAGCGCGCCGAGGTCTTCGCGCGGATCGCCGAGTTGCCGCCGATCGACCTCGATCCACCCACGGCCGAAATGCTGCGGGAAGAACGGGGCAGCGCTGAGCCCGAACCGTGACCGCAACGGCACTGGATGTATCGGTGGTCATCGAGCCGGTGGTCGGTACGCAAGGCGGGGCAAGGGACCGCGAGCCCTGCTCGGTCCGGATTTCTTCCTGCAGGCTCCGGCAGTCCTCGACCTCGACGTTCTCAGCGTCCTGCGGCGCCCGCGTTTCGGTCTGGCTGTTCGATCCCCGGACGCTCCATTAGCATGCTTGTCTCAACATCCGGAAGGTCATTCCGCAGGAGCGCCCGATGAAACTCGGCATCGTCTTCCCCCACGACGAGATCGGCACGGACCCGATCGCCATTCGCGACTACGCCCAGGGCGCCGAAGCGCTCGGCGCGGACCACATGATGGTTTACGACCACGTGCTGGGGGCGGATCCCGACCGCGAGGGCGGATGGGACGGTCCGTACGACAAGGACGTGGCGTTTCACGAGCCCTTCACGCTGTTCTCCTACATGGCGGCGGTGACCTCGGAGATCACCTTCGGCACCTGCGTTCTCGTACTGCCCCAGCGTCAGACCGCGCTGGTCGCCAAGCAGGCCGCGCAGCTCGCGATTCTCTCCGGCAACCGGTTCCGGATGGGCATCGGCGTCGGCTGGAACACGGTGGAGTTCGAGGCCCTCGACATCCCCTTCGCTCGCCGCGGCTCCCGCCAGGCGGAGCAGGTGGAACTGATGCGGCGACTCTGGACCGAGGACAACGTCGCCTTCGCAGGGGCGTTCCACACGGTCGACCGCGCGAGCATCCTGCCCCGGCCCTCCCGGCCCATCCCCATCTGGTTCGGCGGCGCGGCCCCGGTGGTGCTGCGCCGGTGCGGCAGGCTGGGCGACGGCTGGGTGCCATCCGGCGTACCGAACGAGAAGTCCCGCCAGGCGATCGCGACCATCCGCGCGGCGCGCGAGGAAGCGGGGCTGCCGTGGGAAGGGTTCGGCATCCAGGCCCAGGCGCAGACCCGGGGCGGCAACCCCGAACGGTGGAAGACCCATCACGACAACTGGCGGGACCTGGGCTGCACGCATCTTGCGATCGTGACCCACTACGTGGGGAACGGCACCGACGTGGATGCCCACCTGGCATCGGCGGAGCGGTACTTCGAGGCCGTCCGGGCCTGACCGGCTGCCCCCCGACCCGCTTACCGGCTCGCCAGGACAAATGGCCGCGCCGCCGAAGAAGGACCACGCCAAGCTGGTCATGCTCGGCATGCTCCACATGGCGCAGTACTTTCCGGCCGCGTTCACCGGCGTCGCCCTCCCCTTCCTGTTCCGCAAGGAAGGCCTGCCGATCGAGATGTTCTGGCTCCTGGCCCTGCCGGGCATCCCGCGCTGGCTGAAGTGGCTCATCGCGCTGCTGGTCGACAACTACGGCAGCGCCCGCATCGGTTACCGCAAGACCTGGATCATCCCGTGCACGGCCATCGGGGCGGCCGCCTATGCCGTGCTCGCCTGGATCCCGCCGAGCGTCACGGCCGTGTACGTCATCGTCGGCATACTGCTGGTCAAGTCGTTCATCATGGCGGCCCAGGACATCGCCGTGGACGGCTACGCGGCGGAGTCGATGACGGACGCCGAGCGGGCGACGGGCACGTCGATCATCGTCTTCCTGGCCATCCTGGCCGGCGTCATGGGCTCGGGCGTCGTGGCGCTCGTGGAGACCTTCGGCTGGCCGCGGACGATGCTCGGTGCCTCGGCCCTGATGCTCGCCGCCGCGGCCCCGGCCATCATCCGCCGGGAACCGCCGCCGCCCGAGGCGACGCGCCGGCGGCGGGAGCGCGGCGAACGCCCGAACCTGTGGAAGGCGCTGCGTCGCCGCGAGTCGCGCTACATCCTGCCGTACCTATTCGTGTTCGGGTTCGGCGGCACGTTCTTCGGCTCGATGATCGGGCCCTTCTTCGCGGACAAGGGACTGACGCTCACCCAGTTCGGCATCCTCGCACCGGTCGCCGCCATCGCGGGCGGCGGGCTCGGCGCGCTGGCCACGCCCTGGCTCGTCGAACGCATCGGCATGAGCCGGACGGCGATCATCGGCGTCGCGGCACTACCGGTCGAGGGCTTCATCTTCTCCGCGCTCGCGCTATACCCCGGTCTTCCGGTACTGCCCATGCTGACGCTCATCGTGGCGCTCCTCGGCTTCGTCACCTCGATCTACTCGTTCGTCGTGAACAACTCCCGCTTCCGCTGGGCGTCCAAGGCGCAGGCGGCCACCGACTACAGCATGCAGTCGAGCATCTGGAACTTCGGCGTGTGGGCCGCCGGGTCGACGGCCGGGTTCGTGGTGGGGGGCGCGGGCTGGGCGGTCTTCTTCCCCATCGCGGGATGCCTGGCCGGCGCCGGAGGCGTGTTCTACATCGTCATGTTCGACCGCATCGAAGCCATGGTGCGGCGCCGCGAACGCGACGAACTCGACGCCGAGCCGCTTGCGGCATCGTCGTAGCCACGGCGTCAGTCCGCGGTTTCGAAGTACGCCTCGATCTCCTCCATCACCCGGCGCTTGAGTTCGCCGGGGCCGGCCCCCTCCTCCGCATAACGCGCCGCGAGCAGCTCGAGATCGCGCTCGCCGAAGGACAGGCTGATGCGCGGCCGCTGGATCTTCGCGTACGGCAACCCGACGAGCTTGCGTACGTAGTCGGAGTAGCTCAGGTTCTCGGCGGCCGCCGCGAGCCGGATCTTGCGCATCAGCGACTGCTGGAACTCGAAGTGGACCTGGATCTTGCGGAGCGCCTGTCGCTCCGCCTGGAAACGCTCGGCGGACGGCGCCTGGCTGGGCCGTCCGCTTTTCTTGCGAGGGGCTTGCCC
>VXNE01000459.1 GCA_009840715.1 Gammaproteobacteria bacterium | reverse complement strand
GTGCGCAGGCGTACTTGAACTTGATCTCATCGGCGAGCCGGGTGGGCGTGGGGAGGGTCATGCCGATGTCGCTGGTCGCCTGGTCGCCCGCGATGGGAATCGCGGCGGTGTGGCGAATGCCGCCGCCCGTGAAGACGGCGATGTCGGTGGTGCCTCCCCCGATGTCCACCAGGCACACCCCGAGGTCCCTCTCGTCGTCGGTCAGCACGGCGTAGCTGGAAGCGAGTTGCTCGAGAATGAGGTCGTTGACCGTGAAGCCACAGCGTTCTACGCACTTGATGACGTTCTCGGCGGCGTTGACGGCGCAGGTCACCAGGTGGACCTTGGCCTCCAGGCGAACCCCGGACATGCCGAGGGGCTCCTTGACGCCCTCCTGGTGGTCGATGAGGTACTCCTGCGGCAGCACGTGCAGCACCCGCTGGTCCGCCGGTATGGCCACCGCGCGCGCGGCATCGATCACGCGGTCGACATCCTGCGCGTGCACTTCGTCGTCGCGGATCGCCACGATGCCATGCGAGTTGATTCCCCGGATGTGACTCCCGGCAATCCCGGCGTACACGGAATCGATGTGTACGCCGCTCATCAGCTCCGCCTCTTCGGTGGCGCGCTGGATGGCCTGGACGGTGGACTCGATGTTGACGACCACCCCCTTGCGGAGTCCGTGGGAGCGATGCGAACCGATGCCGATGACTTCGATGTCACCGTTGCTGTCGACCTCGCCGACGATGGCGGCCACCTTGCTGGTACCGATGTCGAGGCCCACGACGCGCCTGGGCGTACCTTCCATCGCCGTCACTTCCCCGCCACCTTGGCCAATGCCTCGTCGCCGGCCATGGGACGTTCTCCGTCGGGCCGCCAGCGCACGGCCACGCCGCTTCCGTACCGGGCGTCGAGCCGCGCCACTTCGTGCGTGCGGTCGCGCAGGGCGTCCTCGTAGACGATCAGGACGCGGTCGATGCGGCCCGCGAGATCCTCGGCCCCGAGCAGGACGGTCGCGCCGGTGTCCAGGGTCAACCGCCAACCGCCGAGGTCGGTTTCCTCGAGGCTGGTCAGCCCGATGCCGTGTGCGGCAAGGCGGTCGCTCAGCATCTCGTAGACGCGCATCGTCTCGGCGCCGGACGAAAGCGTGCCCGACAGGTTGGGCAGCGCCTCGAGCGGCGGCTCCGGCGCTGCGACGACGTCGCCGCCCGTGGTGAGGTAGTGGTCCTCGCCCCACCGGGCGGTGATGGCCGCGCGTTCGACCCAGACCTGCAGCGTCTGCGGCCAGACGCGCCGCACGCTGGCATCCCGGGCCCAGTCGAGGTTCTCGATGGCTGCGGCGATATCCGAGACGCTGGTCATCGCCGATTGCAGTGTAGCGACGACCGCCGCGCGCACCTCCTCGTGCTCGACCCGGGTGAGGTCGCCGGCGATGCGGACCGCCTCCACGGGCGCATGCAGCACGCGCCAGGTGAGGCCGGCGAGGCAGAACGCCGCGACGACGAGCAGCGTGACCAACACGGCGGACCTCCACGTGGCCCGGGGCGCTTGCCGGCGCCGGTTGCGGGACCGCCGGCGCGTCGCGGCGCGTCGCCGCGTCGAGGGCGCCGGCCTACCCACCGGCGCCCCCCCGCACCCGCGCGGACACCTGGTTCACGTTGCCGGCGCCTTGCACGACGAGGATGTCGCCCTCGCGGAGCACCGACGGCAGCACGTCGGAGGCGGCGTCCGGGGACTCGGCGAAGATGGGATTCAGCGCACCGAGCTGCCGGATGCCCTGGCAGAGCGCGCGTCCGTCCGCGCCCGGAAGCGGCTCTTCTCCGGCGGCATACACGTCGACGACGATGAGCAGGTCCACCCCGTGAAGCACGGTGACGAAGTCGTCGTACAGGTCGCGCGTGCGAGAGTACCGGTGCGGCTGATAGACCATCACGAGGCGCCGCTCGGGCCAGACGCGGCGAACCGTCTCGATCACCGCGCCGACCTCGGTCGGATGATGGCCGTAGTCGTCGACGACGGTCACGGCCATGCCCTCGACCGAGCACTCGTTGACCTGGAAGCGCCGGTCGACTCCGGAGAAGCGACCGAGCGCGCCCACGATGTGCTCGTCGGCGACGCCGTCGTCCGTGGCGACCGCGATCGCCGCGAGGGCGTTGTTGACGTTGTGCATGCCGGGCAGCGGCAGGCGCACGGACAGGTCGGGGTGTCCGCGGCGGACAGCGGTGAACGACCAGCTTGGTCCGCTCGGGTCCACGTCGACCGCCCGAAAGTCCGCGTTCGGATGGACCCCGTAGGTGAGCACCGGTCGCGCGAGGTCGCCGACGCTTCCCTCTACGTGTGGGTCGTCCAGGCAGAGCACGGCGACCCCGTAGAAGGGGAGGCGATGCACGAAGTCCACGAACGCCGCCTTCAGCCGCTCGAAATCGTGTCCGTACGTCGCCATGTGGTCGCGGTCGATGTTGGTCACCACCGCGACCATGGGCTGGAGGTACAGGAACGAAGCGTCGCTTTCGTCCGCCTCCGCCACGAGGTAACGACCGGCGCCGAGCGCGGCGCCGCGGCCTTCGCTCGAGAGGAGCCCCCCGATGACGAACGTCGGGTCCCGACCGGCCGCCTGCAGGATGGCCGTAATCAGGCTGGTGGTCGTGGTCTTTCCGTGCGTCCCGGCGACCGCAATGCCGTACCGGTGGCGCATCAGCTCGCCGAGCATCTCGGCGCGGGGTACGACCGGTACTCGGTGCGCGTGCGCCAGGTGGACCTCCGGGTTTTCCGGGCCGATGGCGCTCGACGTCACGACCACGTCCGCTCCCGCCGCGCGGCCGCCGCCGTGTCCGAGGTCCACGGGGACGCCCAACGCCGAGAGCCGCTCCGTGGCCTGGGAGCGGGCGATGTCGGACCCCGTGACCGCGTAGCCCAGGTTGACGAGCACCTCGGCGATGCCGCACATGCCCGCGCCGCCGATGCCGACGAAATGCACGGCGTTCACGCGGCGCATGCCCGGCAGTCCGTCCGCGATCCGCGCCACGGAGCGCTCCATGGCCGTCATCGCCGCGCCTCGAAGTGCGCGCGCAGGGCGAGCGCGGTCAGCGCGGAGAAGACGACCAGGCTGTTCCCACCGTAGCTGATCAACGGCAGCGTAAGCCCCTTCGTGGGCAGGGCGCCGGTGTTGACGCCGACGTTGATGGTCACCTGGATGGCGAAGAGGAGCGCCACGCCGTAGGCGACGTAGGCGGCGAACGGGCGGTCTTCCCGGGCCGCCCGCCCGGCGATGGAGAACAGCCGCAGCACGAGGAACACGAACGCCGCGATGAGGCCGGCCGCGCCGACGATGCCGAGTTCCTCCGCGACTACCGCGAAGATGAAGTCGTTGTGGGCGTCCGGCAGGTAGAGGAGCTTCTGTGTCCCCTCGCCGAGCCCCAGTCCGAACCACTCGGCCCGTCCGAACGCGATCAGGGCCTGGGTCAACTGGTAGCCGCTGCCGAACGCGCGGGACCACGGGTCGAGGAAGGACACCAGCCGTTCGGCGCGATAGGGCTCGATGAGCGCGAGCGCCGCGAAGGCCACGGCGACGGCGACGGCGACGGCGACAAAGTGCCGAAGCCGCGCGCCGGCGAGGAACAGCAGCCCGCCGGCCAGCAAGGCGAGCACGACCGCCGTCCCGAAGTCCGGCTCGATCAGCACGAGCAGGACCACGATGCCGATCCACCACAGCGGCCGGAGCAAGGGGCCGGCATCGCGTATCGACCGGCCCACCCGGGCCAGGTGCCCGGCCAGGTACACGGTCACCAGGAACTTGGCGACCTCGGAAGGCTGCATCGTGAAGCCGCCGAGGTCGATCCAGCGCTGGGCGCCCTTGACCTCGTGCCCGACGCCCGGAACGAGGACCAGGGCGCATAATGCGATCGCCGCGAAGATGCACCAGCGGTGCGACGCTTCCCAGAAGCGCAGCGGGATGGACAGGACGAACGCGAACGCCGCGATGGCCCCGAGCACGTACACGCCGTGTTTGGCCAGGTGCAGGAAGGAGCTGGCCGACAGGGCGCTCGAGGCGGAAGCCACCATGACGACCCCCGTCGCGAGCAGGCAGAACCACGTCATGAGCAGCGTCATGTCGTGCCGGTCCGTCACGCCGTACCCCCGCATCTCGCGACGGCCGCGGCGAACGCGGCGCCGCGGGCCTCGTAGTTCTCGAACATGTCCAGGCTCGCGCAGGCCGGGGAAAGCAGCACGATGTCCCCGTCGCGGGCCCGCCCATGCGCCCGGACGACCGCCTCGTCCATGTCGCTCGCGCGGCTCGTGGGTACGATGCCGGACAAGGTGCGCTCCAGGCGTTCGGCGTCCTTTCCGAGCAGCACGGCGTGGCGCACGTATGCTTCGGCGGGCCCTTTAAGGGGTTCGAACGAGGCGCCCTTGCCGTCTCCCCCGGCGATCAGCACGACGCTTCGGCCCCGGCCGCCCGGCGCGGCGCCGAAGCCGGCCAGGGCCGCGGCGCAGGCGCTGACGTTGGTGGCCTTGGAGTCGT